>NZ_VFUI01000010.1:0-207225 GCF_006440535.1 Mesorhizobium sp. B2-5-13
GAAAAGCCTCCAAAGCAACGAAAATGGCCGCCCTCAATCCTCACAACAAGCCTCCCGCAATATTGCGCAACGGGCCCTCAAGGGGAGAAGGAAAAGGGCGCTACACCAATCCGCGCTTGACCATCATTGCTTCCGGCGAAGGCATCTTGCCGCGAAACGCCGTGTAAAGCTCCTCAGGGTCCTTCGAGCCGCCGGCGGCATAGATGTTCTTCCTCAGCCGCTCGGCCAGCGCCGGGTTGAAGGGATCGCCTGTTTGCTCGAAGGCGGCGAAGGCATCGGCGTCGAGCACCTCGGACCACATGTAGGAATAATAGCCGGCCGAATAGCCTTCGCCCGCAAAGACATGGCCGAAATGCGGGGTGCGATGGCGCATCGCGATCGTGTCGGGCATGTCGAGCTTTTCCAATGTTTCGGCTTCGAAACGAAGCGGCTCTTCCGGTGCATCGGGCAGTGCATGGTAGGCCATGTCGATCAAGGCAGAAGCGGTGAACTCGACGGTGGCGAAGCCGGCGCCGAAAGTGCGCGTGGCCAGCATCTTGTCGAGCAGCGCCTGCGGCATCGGCTTGCCGGTCTTGACATGCAGCGCGTGCTTTTCCAGCACCGCCGGCACCGTCAGCCAGTGCTCGTAGAGCTGCGAGGGCAATTCAACGAAGTCGCGGCTGACCGAGGTGCCGGACACCGACGGCCAGGTAACGTCGGTCAGCATGCCGTGCAGCGCATGGCCAAACTCGTGGAACAAGGTCTTCGCCTCGTCGACCGACAGCAGGGCCGGTTCGCCCGCCGGCGGTTTGGCGAAGTTCATGATGTTGTAGATCACCGGCTGCGAGCCATGCCCGAGCTTGTAGCCGGACTTCAGCGCGCTCATCCAGGCGCCGGAACGTTTTGAAGGCCGCGCGAAATAGTCGGCCAGGAACAGGCCGCGCTCGCTGCCGTCGGCGTTCTTCACGGCGAAGACACGCGCGTCCGGATGCCAGGCGGCGATGCCCTTCTTCTCCTGGAAGGTGATGCCGAACAACCGCGTCGCGACGTCGAAACAGGCATCGATGATGCGGTCGAGCTGCAGAAAGGGTTTCAGTTCGGCCTCGTCGAAGGCGAACTTTTCCGCGCGCAGCTTCTCCTGGTAGAAACGCCAGTCCCAGGCAGCGAATTTTTCGTTGCTGCCGGCCTCGGCCGCCAGCCGCTCCAGCTCCTTCTGGTCGGCGGCGGCTTTTTCCAGCGCCTTTTCCCAGACCGGGTCGAGCAGCGCATGCACCGCCATCGGCGTCTTGGCCATGGTGTCGTCGAGCTTGAGCGCGGCGAAGGAGGCGTAGCCGAGCAGCTTCGCCTTTTCGGCGCGCAGCTTCAGCATGTCGCGCACCACGGTCGTGTTGTCGGACGCGCCGCCATTCTGGCCGCGCATGGTGAAGGCGCGATAGGCGATCTCGCGCAGGTCGCGGCGTTCCGAGAAGGTCGTGAACGGCTCGTAGATCGAGCGCGACAGGGTGACGGCGTAGCGGCCCTTCCGGCCGCGCATCTCGGCGGCCTCGGCCATCGAACTTTTCACGAAATCCGGCAGGCCGGCGAGGTCGGCCTCGTCGAGGAACAGCGCCCAGTCGCGCTCGTCGGCCAGCACGTTCTGACCGAAAGTCGTGCCGAGCGACGACAGCTCCTCGTTGATCTTGGCCAATCGTATCTTGCCGTCGGCGTCGAGTTTGGCGCCGGAACGCACGAAGCCTTTCCAGGTCTTCTCCAGGACGCGCAGCGTCTCGGGATCGAGCTTCAGAGCTTCGCGGCGCTGGTAGAGGTCGTCGATGCGGGCAAACAGCTTCTCGTTCATCGAGATCGCTGAGAAGTGCCTCGACATCTTCGGCGAAATGTCGCGCTCCAGCGCCTGGATCGTCTCGTTGGTATAAGCGCCGGCGCGGCACCAGAAGATTGACGAGACATGATCGAGCGCCTCGCCGCCAAGTTCCAGCGCGGCAAGCGTGTTCTCGATGGTCGGCACTTCCTTGTTGGTGGCGATCGCGTCTATCTCCGCCTCATGCGCCTTCAGCGCGGCGTCGAAGACGGGGGAAAAATCACCGTCGCCAATATGGGCAAAATCGGGCAGACCGAGCGGGCCTCGCCACACGGTCAACGGATGGGCGGCAAGATCGACGACTTTCGTGGAGGGCATGGAGGGTCTTTCGCTGGCGTCAGGAAGGAGGGTATCACCGATGTAGGACGCTGCCTGCTGACCCGCAATATACCAGTTGGCCGCTCCGCCTCAGTAGCCCTCGCAGGTTTCGGCGATCGCTGCTTGCGAGCTGGCGGTGATGCGGTTGTCGCTCACCGCGAAGGTTTCCTGCATCAGCATGTCATTGTTGGGGAAATCGTAGCAGGCGATCACGGTGGTCACCCCGCCTTCGCTCTTCTCGATGCGGTGGCGGATAGCAGCACCGGCAACCGCACCTTTCCATTCGTCGAGCGAAGCGATGAATTCCTGTTTGCTCTGGACGACGCCGAGGTCGTCGAGCTTGATGCGGACGTCGTCGGCGAGCAGGTCCGCCAGTTCGGTGCGATCGGCGACCAGCAGCGCCGAATACCAGCGGCTGATGATGGCGCGGTCATCGGCGCGAGCGGCCATGATCGCCAACAGCAATACGGCTGCCGTGAAGACGACCGGCCGGACGTCCGTCAGCTGTCGCGCGGCCCCGTTCATTCCAGCACCGGCCGCTCGAAATCGCCGGTCTCCTTATTCATCACCCAGAGCTCGCCGGTCGAAATGTCGAACCACGCTCCGTGCAGCGACAGCCGCCCCTTGCCCTCGAGGATCGAGACGCAGGGAAAGGTCCTGAGATTGGCGATGGAATAGCGGACCGAGATGCGCTCGAGGGCCGTCTGGCGCTCTGTCGCCGTCATGAAGGTGCTGGCCGACACCGTCTCGGCAGCCGGCGCGATTAGGCTCATCCATTTGCCGATGAAGTCGCCAGGAGACAGCGGCGCGGAATTGGGGTCGAGCGCGGCGCGAATGCCGCCGCAGCGGCCGTGGCCCATGACGACGATGTTCTTGACCTTGAGGCTCTGCACGGCGAATTCGAGAGCCGCCGAGGTCGAATGGAACTCGCCGTCCGGCTCGTAAGGCGGCACCAGATTGCCGACATTGCGCAACACGAAAAGCTCGCCGGGGCCGGCGTCGAAGATCGCCTCGGGCGCGGAGCGCGAATCGCAACAGGCGACGATCATGGTCTCGGGCGCCTGGCCTTCGCGGGCGAGCTCGCGATAGCGGCCGCTCTCGGTGAGGTAGCGGCCGTTCATGAAATTGCGGTAGCCGGCGAGGAGGTGGTCGGGAAGATGAGGCATGGGCGGCTAAGGCCTTTCCGGTTGGAGGCGGCAGCTCGTTGCGGTCGAGGAAAGGCTCTAACGGCAAAAGCCCGCTGCGAGCAATGCAGAATTGCGGGAGCTGGCCATAAATGCCATGCGCCAAAGCGGGACGCCCGCCGACTTTGTCACGCCCAGATGGCGACCGGTATGCCAAAGCCGTCAGCGAGCGGCGGATTGGGAAACGGCTTTGCTTCGCCACTGGCGATGCGGCCGGCGATCAGCATCATGGCCGCCGCATCGAGGAAATCATCGGCGGCCGCACCACGTGGCGGCGGCTGCTCGAGGAAATCCATGTCATAGCCGTGCCGGCAAAGCAGCGCCTTGCGTTCCGCCATGCCGGCTGGATTGACGCTCCCCTTGATCTTCTTCGGCAACAGCATGGCCCGATCGCCGTTCAGGCGGCAGAAGGCGACTTCCGGGTGCGATTCGAAGACACGGCCGCGCAGCTCGGGCCGCGCGATCAGCAACGCGTCGATCTCGCGGATTTTCGAGAAGATGCCGAAGGCCTGGATGGAAACGCCGCGCGGAGGGTCCGATGTCGTCCTGGCCACGTCGCTTGCCCTGAGATGTGCTGCGTACCAGGCTTCGGTCGTGGTGAAGCCGCTGGTGTCGGCATAGAGCGCGGCGCGCGACGGGATCGAAAAGACGCTGGACTGGCGCGCACCGAGCAGCGGCCGCACCTGCGCCTCCGGTCCGCGCCCGCCTTTGCTGGAAAGTTCGGGCAGGCCGATCGGCATGTCGACGGCGACGATCGCGTCGTGGGGGATCGCCGCCAGCAAGGCGGCGAAGGTGGGGAAGACATCGACCGAAGGCGCGGCGTCGGGGTTACGAGGTGTCGAACCGGGCTCGCGCAGCACGGCGATCCAGCCGGCCTTGTAGCCATCGGCGCCGACGAGCAGGACTTTGGCCGGGGTCACGCCCGGCGGTCCCGCCCCGGATGCGTGAGGTGGCGCAGCTGGACCATGGCCATCGGGTGCGACAGGCTCTGCGCATCGGTCTCGAGTTGCAACTCGTCGCCGCCGCGTTTTGCCGTGCGCGCCAGGATCTCGTAGACCGCCGCCGTGGTCGACTGCAGCGCCTTGATCGCCGGCTGGCCGGACAGGATGCGCGCCAGGTAGACCGCCGCGGTCAGGTCGCCCAGGCCGTTCGGCGGCTTGTCGATCAGGCGGTGTTCAGCGAGCAGCGCCTGGGTGCCGTCGAGCAGCAGATTGCCGGTGCCGCCTGAGATCATCGAAGGTGCCGAGGTGACCAGCATGGTCGACGGTCCGGCATGGAGTGCCGCCGAGATCACCGATTTCAGGTCGGGCAGCGGCGCGCCGGCCATCCATTCCAGCTCATAGCGGTTCGGAGTGGCGATGTCGGCGATCGGCATCAGCCGGTCGCGCATGACGGCGGCGGTGGGCTCGGGCACATAGAGGCCACCGGAATCACCCATCACCGGATCGCAGATATAGACGGCGTCGGGCGTTCTCGTCTTGACAGCGGCGACCAGAGAGGCGACCGCCTCTGCCTGGCCGGCCTCGCCGAGATAGCCCGACAGCACGGCACCGACCTCACCGAGCCACGGCGCGCGCTCCAGATCGGCCATCAGCGCCTTGAACTGGTCGAGCGGCGGCACGATGCGGGTCGCGCGGCCATGGCCGGGATGCCATGGCAGGATGATTGTCGGCACCGCCCAGACCGGAAAGCCCAGTGTCTCCAGCGCGAACACGGCGGCACGGTTGCCGACCGAGCCACGCGCGACATGGCTGGAAATGACGATGACCGCGCGCGGCGCGTCGGTTCTTTCGGCGCTCATTGTTTTTGATTCCTAGCTGCCCCGGGTGAGGAAAAGCACGAGCCAGACCATCAAGCCCAGCGCCAGAAGCAGGCCGAGTATCCTGCCAACGCGCGTACCCCAGACTTCGATCGGGTCCGAGCGGTCGGCATCGGCCGCGGAGACGTGGTCGTGCATGCCTTTTGCCGTCCGTGCCACGAAAGAATTGCCGGCCGGATCGGTCTCCTGCGCGACGCGCTGGAGGATACGGCGCGATTCCCTGTCGCTGTCCTGGCCTTCCGGCATGATGATGTCCCGTTTTGGTGGAACCTTATCGCGTTCGCGCGGCCAATCACAGGGCCTTGCGCGGGGTGATCCATGCCGAGCCTGATGCAGAGGTCGGGGCCGTTTTCTTGCGGGCCGATTGTGGTAATGCTTCGGATGCAACTTCTATCGAGGGACCCCATCATGCTTGCCCAGCGCCTTGCTCGACCATCGACATTACGCACGCTGCCCACCTTCCTGATGATGGCAATCGTGCTGCCGCTGCTTGCCGGCTGCGGCTACAACACGATCCCGACGGCGGAAGAAAACGCCAGGGCGGCATGGAGCGAGGTGTTGAACCAGTATCAGCGCCGCGCCGACCTCATCCCCAATCTGGTCGAGACGGTCAAAGGCTATGCCTCGCATGAAAAGGACACGCTCGACGCTGTTGTCCAGGCGCGGGCCAAGGCGACGCAGATCACGGTAACGCCGGAAACGCTGAAGGATCCGGAAGCGCTCAAGAAGTTCCAGGATGCCCAGGCAGGGCTGACCAGCGCACTTTCGCGGCTGATCGCGGTATCGGAGGCCTATCCCGACCTCAAGGCCAACCAGAATTTCCTGGCGCTGCAGGCGCAGCTCGAAGGCACGGAGAACCGCATCGCGGTGGCGCGGCGCGACTACATCCAGGCCGTCAGGGACTACAATCTGACGCTGAAGACGTTCCCGTCGGTGCTGTGGGCGACCTTCTGGTTCCGCGGCAGCGAGCCCTTCGCCAACTTCACCGTAGAGGAAGACAAGATGCAGCCGCCGAAGGTCGATTTCGGCACGAAGCAGGGCGGGTGAACGGCGACTGTCATCGAAATAAATTCCGCGAAAAGACGGATCGCTGGCGTGCAAACACCCCCCTCTGTCCTGCCGGACCCGGCCCTTCGCTGTCGCTCCGGGCGTTCGTCATTCGGAAAGCCAAGCAATTGGCTTTCCGTCCGCTTCGCGGACCACTCCTCACCCCCCGCAAGGGGGGAGATTGGCCGCTTTGCCGGCTTCCACTCTCAATCCCTGGCGATTGGCGAAACCCTGTATGACATCCAATCTCCCCCCGTGAGGGAAAGGGGTCCTGCCGGACAGAGGGGGGCGCGACAGAACGCCAACCCGGCTTTTCTTGGCGCGTTATTCTGCCTTTTCCTCCTCTTGCCCCTAACCGCCTTCGCTGCCGATCTGCCGGCGCTCACGGGCCGCGTGGTCGACAATGCCGGCATCATCGATGCCGCGACCAAGGCGGCGCTGACGCAGAAGCTGGCGGACTTCGAAACCAAGGGCTCGGACCAGATTGTCGTCGCCACCATCCCCAGCCTCGACGGCGAGGAGATCGAACCCTACGCCAACCGGCTGTTCCGTTTTTGGAAGCTCGGCCAGGCCAGGGAAAACAACGGCGTCCTGCTTCTGGTCGCGCCCAATGACCGCAGGATGCGCATCGAGGTCGGCTATGGGCTTGAAGGCACGCTGACCGACCTGCACACCAAGCTGATCATCGAGAACGACATGGTGCCGGCCTTCCGCGCCGGCGATTTCTCCGGCGGCATCTCGAAGGCCGTCGACGACATGATCATGGTGCTGGAGGGCAATCCGGAGGAGCTGGAGGCGCGCGGCAAGCGCAACGAGCAGGCCCCGTTCAATTCCGACGACCTGTTCTTCGCCATTTTCATCAGCATCTGGGCGATCATTTTCTTCGGCGGCATCGCGGCTTCGGTCCTGCCGCCGATCTTCGGCCAGAAGCTTGGGCCCGGACGCTATCGCTGGCTCGGCATGACCTTCGAGCCGCATCGGAGGTCCTCATCCGGGGGCGGCTGGTCGTCCGGAAGTTCCGGCGGCGGCTGGTCTTCGGGTGGCGGCGGTGGCGGTTTTTCGGGCGGCGGCGGTTCGTCCGGCGGCGGCGGCTCCTCGGGAAGCTGGTAAGGGCATGACGACGCGCAGCATCAGCCTGCTGAGGTCCGGCCACCTTATCCCGGCTATCCATGCTGTCCTGATGGTGCTGGCGCTACTGCTGTCCAGCTTCGCGGGTTTCGCCGCCGAGCTGCCTGTTCTGAGCGGCCGCGTCGTCGACAATGCCGACATCATCGATGCCGCGACCAAGGCGGCGCTGACGCAGAAGCTGGCGGACTTCGAAACCAAGGGCTCGGACCAGATCGTCGTCGCCACCATCCCCAGCCTCGACGGCGAGGAGATCGAACCTTACGCCAACCGGCTGTTCCGCTTCTGGAAACTGGGGCAGGCCAAGGAGAACAACGGCGTCCTGCTTCTGGTCGCGCCAAACGACCGCAAGATGCGCATCGAGGTCGGCTATGGGCTGGAAGGCACGCTGACCGATCTGCACACCAAGCTGATCATCGAGAAAGACATGGTGCCGGCCTTCCGTGCCGGCGATTTCTCCGGCGGCATCTCGAAGGCCGTTGACGACATGGTCATGGTGCTGGAAGGCAATCCGGAGGAGCTGGAGGCGCGCGGCAAGCGCAATCCCGCCGACAGCAGCACTCCCATGGACCCGGTCGTCGCCGTGTTCCTGATCCTGTGGGCGACGATGTTCTTCGGCGGCCTGGCAATGGCATTCCTGCCGCCGATGTTCGGCACGAAGCTGTCGCCGGGCGTGTATAGATGGCTGGGCATGACGTTTCGTTATGGCCAGGGAGCGGGCGGATCCACGCGCAGCAGCGGTTGGACGACGGGGTCGGGCGGCGGCTGGTCCTCGGGCAGTTCTGGCGGCGGGTGGTCTTCGGGGTCAAGCAGCGGCGGCGGCGGGTTTTCGGGTGGCGGCGGCTCGTCCGGCGGTGGCGGTTCTTCAGGAAGCTGGTGAGACAAGATCATGGCAACACGACCAATCAGCCCACAGGATCATGAGCGGATCGCCGCTGCGATCCGCTCGGCGGAATCCAGGACCGACGGCGAAATCTATTGCGTCGTGGCGCATGCCAGCGATGGCTATTTCGCCCCTGCGGCCTTGATGGCGACGCTCGGCATGCTGGTCGTCAGCCTTGTGGTCGCCTATGGGCTGGAGGCCTGGTGGCTCACCATCCGCCTGCCTCATTTCGTCATCGCTGAGTTGCTGGCGCTGGCCTGCGTGCTTGCCCTGCTGTGGACGCTGCCCGGCCTGCGCATCCATATGGTGCCGCGTCGGCTGCGCTATCTGGCCGCGCATGCCAATGCGGTCAAGCAGTTCCTCGCCCGCAACGTCCACCGCACCACAGCGCGCACGGGCGTGCTGATCTTCGTCTCGATCGCCGAACGCTATGCCGAGGTGGTCGCCGATTCAGGCGTCGACGCCAAGGTCGGCCAGCATGTCTGGGACGGAGTGGTGCGCGATCTCACCGCGCATGCCGGCGACGACCGGCTCGCCGACGGCTTCGTCACGGCAATCGAGCAGGTGGGGGCGGTGCTGGCCGAGCACTTCCCGGTCACGCAAGGCGATACCAACGAGCTGGACGACCATCTGGTCGAGATCTGAAAGCTCGCCCGCAAACGCTCCTCAGCCGGATTCCTGACAGGCTTTGCTGGATGTCACCAGCGTCATGGATCGTCTGTGCGAAAGCGCACCATCGGCCGCCAGGACTCTTGCAATCGGGCAATGCGGGTTTATGGTTAACAAATCATGAATACGCTGACGATCGACATTCGGAAGGCAGACCCGCGCGATGCCGGCGCCATTGCCGAGGTGCATCTGGAAGCCTGGCGGGGCGCCTATTCCGGCATCATTCCGCACCGTACGCTGACATCGATGATCAACCGCCGTGGCGCCGACTGGTGGGCGAATGCCATCCGCCGCGCGGCCACCGTGCTGGTCGTCGAGATCGGCGGCAAGATCGCCGGCTATGCGACGATCGGCAAGAACCGCGCCAAGGAACTCAAGCAGCAGGGCGAGATCTACGAATTGTACCTGCGCCCGGAGTATCAGGGCATCGGGCTTGGCAGGCGGCTGTTTTCGGCGGCCAAGGCACGTCTCGCCGACCACGGGCTGAAAGGCATGGTGGTGTGGGCGCTGGAAGACAACCAGAACGCGCTTGCCTTCTATGCCGGGGCCGGCGGCCGCGACATCGCCGAAGGCGTCGAGATTTTCGAGCAGAAGGCGCTCAAGAAGGTCGCCTTCGTCTGGGAGTGACCGCCGGGGAATAATCGGAAGGCGAAGTCCCCGACTCACGCAAAATCACGGCGCTGAAACATCTTGTGCCGATGATTGAACGCGTGGAGCGCCATCGCGTCTCTCCGGATGCATCTAAGCACCATTCGCCGCATTGCACCATTTTGCGCCGCCCGCTATCTCCTGCCAATCGAGAGAGGGACAAAAGCCATGCGCATCGAAGCCATAGCCACTGGAAAGAATCCGCCTGACGACGTCAACGTCATCATCGAGGTGCCGATCGGCGGCGAGCCGATCAAGTACGAGATGGACAAGGAGGCCGGCACGCTGTTCGTCGACCGCTTCCTGCACACCTCGATGCGCTATCCCGGCAATTACGGCTTCGTGCCGCACACGCTGTCAGGCGACGGCGACCCGATCGACGTGCTGGTCTGCAACACGCGCGCTTTGGTGCCGGGCTGCGTCATCAACGTGCGGCCTATCGGCGTGCTGATCATGGAAGACAATGCCGGCCAGGACGAGAAGATCATCGCGGTGCCGTCGCCGAAGCTGACACTGCGATACGAGAACGTCACCGAATACACGCAGCTGCCCGACATCACGCGCCAGCAGGTGCAGCACTTTTTCGAGCACTACAAGGATCTCGAGCCCGGCAAATGGGTCAAGATCGAGGGCTGGCACGATTCCAAATATGCCAAGAAGATGATCATGGACGCGATCGACCGGGCGAAGGCGAGCAAGTAGGTACCCGACTTCGTCATGCCGGGGCGGAGCAGCCGCGAAGCGGCGCTTCGGCGACGTCCTCAGTTATCGACCCGGCCGAAAGCCGGCACGTTGCCGACCACCACGCGCTTGTCCTTGCCACAGGCGAAGCCTTTCGCCTTCTCGTCGGCGATCTTGCGCGCCTGGTCGTTGGCGGTGAGGTTGCCGGTGGCCAGCACCAGGCCGACGGTGCAGCCGTCACGGGCGTCCATCTGGGCGACCTTGGCGACGAGCAGCACCTCGGTCTTCTTGGTCTCGTCCTCGGGATCGCTGATCGAGCGGCGGTGGATGACCGCGAATGGCACGGCTTTGTCGCCATTGGTTTCGATGCGCCACTCGACCTTGGCCCCAGACGAATTCAAGGCCGAAAAACTTTCCCAGGCGGACGTCATGTCGCCGCCGGGCGGAAAGCCGTAGAACAGCGATTCGCGGGCGTCGTCATATCCGATCAGCACGGAATAGCCGCGATAACCGGAGCAGGCGAGGTCGGCCCAGTCGCCGTCGCCCTGCTCGGCCTGCGCATAGGTCACGCAGTCCTTCTTCCAGTCGAGGTCGGTGTAGGCGCTGGATATCTCGCCGGCTTGTGCCGCCTGGCAGAGGCCGGCGAAGGTGAGCGGGATCAACAGGCTGCGCATCGCGGAGATCTCCGTTGGAGGTCGCCCCAGCGTATCGCCAATCGCTATTTCTTCAAGCTCGCTTCGATCAGCAGGTCGGCGTTGCGGGCAACCGACTGCGCCGGTCCGCCGAGACCGAAGAGCTGGCCGCTGATATAGGCGCCTTCGATCAGGAGCAGCAGCCCGTCGCCCAGCGTGTCAGGGTCTTGCGCGCCCATCGCAGCCGCCATGGCGCGCAGGCGGCGGCGCAATTCCTGCTTGTTGGCCTCGCTGACGACGCGAGCCGGATGGCTGTGGTCGGGATATTCGACCGCCGCATTCGTCATGCCGCAGCCACGATAGTCCGCCACTTGCGTTCGCTTGCCGATGCGGGTCAGGAAAGCCTTGATCTGCGCGCGCGGGTCGCCGGGATAGGCGGCAACGGCCTCATCGAAACGCTCCCAGTATTCAAGATCGTATTGCCTGAGGTAGGAGGCGGCCAGCTCGTCCTTGGAAGGAAAGCTGCGATAGAGGCTGGGCTTGGTGACGCCGGCGCGCTTGACGATTTCGTCGACGCCGATCGCCCTGATACCTCGCCGGTAGAACAGGTCATAGGCCACGTCGAGGATCTTCTTGGCGGCCTTGGGTGGCGCGGAAGCATGACCGTCTCTGATGGTCAGTTCAATATTTTTGTCGCTTGGCATCATGGGACTCGATTGACAATGTTACCGATCGGTACGATACATACTCCCACCTTGCAACGTACCGGTCAGTAACATGATAGCTCAATCCCGTCCATTTGGCCAGCGCTACGCTTTCGTCGTGGTTGGGGTCATCTTCCTTTGCCTGCTGATCGCCGCCGGCCTGCGCTCGGCGCCTGCCGTCATGATGCTGCCGCTGGAAAACAGTTTCGGCTGGCGACGCGACGTCGTTTCGCTGGCCGCGGGCGTCGGCATCCTGCTCTATGGGCTAACCGGTCCGTTCGCAGCAGCGCTGATGGAGCGCATCGGACTGCGCCGCACGCTGCTTGCATCGCTGGTGGTGATGTCAGGTTCGACCACGCTCAGCCTGCTGATGACCGAGCCATGGCATCTGTTCATCACCTGGGGCGTTTTTTCCGGCATCGGATCCGGCGCCGTCGCCAGCGTGCTCGGCGCCACCATCGTCAACCGCTGGTTCAAGACCAATCGCGGCCTTGTGATGGGGCTGATGTCGGCCTCCAGCGCCACCGGCATGCTGGTCTTCCTGCCGCTGATCGCCTCGCTGGCGCAAGCCGGCGGCTGGCAGCCCGTTGTCGTCGCCGTCGCGATCGCCACTGCTGCGCTGATCCCCCTGGTCTGGCTGCTGGTGCCGGAGCGCCCGGCTTCGATCGGCATGGTGCGCTATGGCGCCGAGGCGGATGATGTGCCGCCGACTTCGCCCGCGTCACAAGGCAATTTTCTGGCGCATACGCTCAACACGTTGCGCCGCGCCGCCGGCACGCGGGTGTTCTGGTACCTGTTCGCCACCTTCTTCGTCTGCGGCTTCACCACCAACGGGCTGGTTGGCACGCATCTGATCGCATTCTGTGGCGACATGGGCATTGGCGAGGTGCAGGCCGCCGGCCTGCTGTCGATGATGGGCATTTTCGACCTGATCGGCACCACGCTGTCAGGCTGGCTCACCGACCGTTTCGACCCGCGCAAGCTGCTCGGCGTCTACTATGGCATCCGTGGCCTGTCGCTGATTTACCTGCCCTATTCCGGGTTTTCGGCGACCAGCCTGATCATCTTCGCCGTGCTCTACGGCCTCGACTGGATCGCCACAGTGCCGCCGACGCTGCGGCTGGCCAACGAAGCCTTCGGCGACCGCAGCGGGCCGATCGTGTTCGGCTGGATCGTCGCCGGCCACCAGGTGGGTGCCGCCACCGCCGCCGCCTTCGGCGGCACCATGCGTGAACTGCAAGGCAATTACGAACTGGCGTTCCTGATTGCCGGCATGACGGCAATCGCGGCGGCCTGTATTTCGCTCCTGATCAACACCAGCCGGCCGGCCTTCGATCCGGAACCGCAGGCGGCTTGAGGCGCGTCGATATTCAGGTGAGGCCGCCCTGCAAACGGCGGCTTCCTGCGCTTCCGGTGCTCACGTACAAAAGTACGCTCCGCTCCGGTTCTCGGATCCACCATTTTCGACTCGGCCTGACCTGAATCTCAACACGCCTCAGCGTGTAAGAAATGGCGCGAGAGGCGTCTCAGTCGGGGTAGCAGACCATTGGAATGTTGGGCCAAACCGCCGCATCGCAGTTGGCGCTGGCCTGTCTCTGCTTGAAGGCGGCGCTGACCGGGCCGGTGACCACCGGGTCGACGCCGTCGGGCGCGTCGGCAAAGGCCTGCTGCGCGGAAGGCGTATTATCAGGCAGGACAGACCGCGCTTCCTTCAGCGTCGCGGCCGACTGCGCGGCGTTGGCCGCAAGCAGGACGGCAAAGGCAGCGGACGCGATCAGCGGCCAAAATCGGTTGAGTTTATCGGTCATGACGTTCGAACTGCCCGGGGCCTTAAAAGGTTCCCGCCTTGGTTAACAAAATCATTTCACACGCAGATGCTTAAGATTTGATGAGTATTTGGTGTCGCGCGTCCCCTTTCGCAACTGCGAAAAACCTTGTATGAGCCGCGCAACCGAAAGAGGCAGCGCCCTTGGCCTGCTGCCTGCAACGCTTCCGAGACCAGAATCATGAACCTCCGTAATATCGCGATCATCGCGCACGTCGACCATGGAAAGACCACCCTGGTCGATCAGCTTTTGAAACAGTCCGGCTCCTTCCGCGACAACCAGCGCGTCGCCGAGCGCGCCATGGATTCCAACGATCTCGAAAAGGAACGCGGCATCACCATCCTGGCCAAGGCGACCTCGGTCGACTGGAAGGACACCCGCATCAACATCGTCGATACCCCCGGCCACGCCGATTTCGGCGGCGAGGTCGAGCGCATCCTGTCGATGGTGGATTCGGCCATCGTGCTGGTTGACGCCGCCGAAGGGCCGATGCCGCAGACCAAGTTCGTCGTCGGCAAGGCGCTCAAGGTCGGCTTGAAGCCGATCGTCGTCATCAACAAGATCGACCGTCCCGACGCGCGCCATGTCGAGGTGGTCAACGAGGTGTTCGACCTGTTCGCCGCGCTCGACGCCACCGACGAGCAGCTCGACTTCCCGATCCTCTATGGTTCGGGCCGCGACGGCTGGGTGTCGGAAAACCCGGAAGGGCCCAAGGACCAGCAGCTCGCGCCGTTGTTCGACCTCGTCATCAAGCATGTGCCGGCGCCGACCGTCCATCCCGGTCCGTTCCGCATGATCGGCACCATCCTGGAAGCCAATCCGTTCCTCGGACGCATCATCACCGGCCGCATCGAGAGCGGCACGCTGAAGTCCAACCAGGCCGTCAAGGTGCTGCACAATGACGGCACCCAGATCGAAACCGGCCGCATCTCCAAGATCCTCGCTTTCCGTGGCCTCGAGCGCCAGCCGATCGAAGAAGCGCAGGCGGGTGACATCGTCGCCATTGCCGGCCTGTCCAAGGGAACCGTCGCCGACACGTTCTGCGACCTGGCGGTGACCGAGGCGCTGCATGCACAGCCGATCGATCCACCGACCGTGACCATGTCCTTCCTCGTCAACGACAGCCCGCTGGCCGGCACCGAAGGCGACAAGGTGACCAGCCGCGTCATTCGCGACCGGTTGCTTCGGGAAGCCGAAGGCAATGTCGCGCTCAAGATCGAGGAATCGCCCGACAAGGATTCGTTCTTCGTCTCCGGACGTGGCGAATTGCAGCTCGCCGTGCTGATAGAGACGATGCGCCGCGAAGGCTTTGAAATCGCCGTCTCGCGTCCGCGCGTCGTCATGCAGAAGGGCGAGAATGGCGAATTGCTGGAGCCGGTCGAGGAAGTCGTGATCGACGTCGACGAGGAGCATGCCGGCGTCGTCGTGCAGAAGATGTCGGAACGCAAGGCCGAAATGGTCGAACTGCGCCCGTCGGGCGGCAACCGCCAGCGTATCGTCTTCCACGCGCCGACGCGCGGCCTGATCGGCTACCAGTCGGAACTTTTGACCGATACGCGTGGCACCGCCGTGATGAACCGGCTGTTCCATGCCTATGAACCCTACAAGGGCGAATTGCCCGGCCGCACCAACGGCGTGCTGATCTCCAACGAGCAGGGCGAGTCGGTCGCCTATGCCATGTGGAACCTGGAAGACCGTGGCCCGATGGTCATCGATCCGGGCGTCAAGGTCTATCAGGGCATGATCATCGGCATCCACAGCCGGGACAACGATCTCGAAGTGAACGTGCTGAAGGGCAAGAAACTGACCAACATCCGCGCCGCCGGCAAGGATGAAGCGGTCAAGCTCACCCCGCCGATCCGCATGACGCTGGAGCGCGCATTGGCCTGGATCCAGGACGACGAGCTGGTCGAGGTGACGCCGAAGACCATCCGCCTGCGCAAGCTCTATCTCGACCCGAACGAGCGTAAGCGTTTCGAGAAGTCGTCCAAGGCGGTCGGCGCGGCGTAAGGTTTTCCTTTTTCGACAACTGAGAGGGCGGAGCACCTGTGCTCCGCCCTTTTTCGTTCATCCACCAGCAGCCGAGATGATGGTCCGACGGTCGGGCTCGCCGGCGAGATGGATGCGGATTGTCGCTCCCTCTCGGGCCGGTTTGCGCAGGGCCTTTGCTCCATCCGGCCCGACGGTCAGCAACCTCCGTTCGTCCAGCGCCTGAAGCCGCGACCGCGAGATGCGAAGTTCGTTGGCAAGCAGCCGGTCGAGCCTCAGCGATACCGGCATTTCCAGACCGAGCCGGAGTTCCAGCGCCGTCGCGTCTTCCTTCATCTCGCCGATCACCTGCTTGCGCACGGCGGCGTCAGGGAACTCCTCGACGCGTCCCACCTGTTTGCGCAGGGCAACGATGTCGAAGGCATGGCTCCGGACCAGTGCCGGATCATTGCTTTCGAGTGCCGCGAGCAGCGCCGGCGCGATGTCGCGGCGGTTGCAGCGCTCGAAAATACCGAAATTCCAGGAATTGTCGCAATCGACGCAACGATAGATCAGCCACACGTCGATGCGCTTGCCGTTGGCGTTGACGCGGAATTTCCCGCTGCAGCGATAGGCTTTCACGCAGCCGCAGCGATTGCAGTTGATCAGGGGGCGTGGTGCGATTTCAGGCGCGATCGTCCAGTGGATGCGCAGGGCCGAAGACATGCCGGTAAGTCCTTCCCGTCGGGAAGTTCATCCGGTCGGCGATGTCGAGATGCCCATGCGGGCGCGGCGTGGCGGGTGGCTGCGGAGAATGTGAATACAGGTGTCGCTTGCAAAAAGCGTGCGACAGCGGTTCAGCAGTGCCAAACCGGTCTCGAACCGCCGCCCAGAAGAACACATGAAAACGAAACAGGCACTGCTGATGCGGCGCCATGCAGGTGTGTCGGGGGAGTTTGACGAGACCGGCGGTTACTGAGGCAAAGTGAGGCTCGAAATTGTTTCGCGGCGGCCCTTCTAGCGGCGTGACGCCGGGTCTGCAAGGGCTCCGCGAGCACGCGGCAGGTCAGCGCCCACGGCCCATATTGTCTTGCCTTTGCCAGAGCCGCAGCTGTCGGGTTATTGTGGCTGATCGAGCCCCAACGCAGAGACCTTCGCCATGCACCTCGCCTCACTGCTGATCTTCGCCGCCGCCTTGTTCGTGGCCGCCGGTTCGCCCGGTCCGTCGATCGCGGCGCTCGTCGCGCGCGTCATCTCGAAAGGGTTTCGCGATGTGTTTCCGTTCCTGCTTGCCATGTGGATCGGCGAAGGCATCTGGCTGTCGCTGGCTGTGTTCGGGCTGGCGGTGGTGGCGCAGACCTTCCATCTCGCTTTCGTCGTGGTGAAATGGGTTGGCGTCGCCTATCTCGCCTACCTCGCCTGGAAGATGTGGACGGCGCCCGTCGACGCCAAGGAAGGCGAGATGCCGCGCGAGGATTCGGCCGGCAAGCTGTTCTTCGCCGGCATGGCCGTCACGCTCGGCAATCCCAAGATCATGATGTTCTATCTGGCGCTGTTGCCGACCATCATAGACCTCGCTTCGGTCGGCCTCGTCGGCTGGGTCGAGCTGACGGCGACCATGGCGGTGGTGCTGATCGCAATCGATTTCGCCTGGGTGCTTGCCGCCTCGCAGGCGCGCAAGCTGCTCAGGAGCAAGCGCGCCATGAAGATCGCCAACCGCGTCAGCGCCACGACAATGGCCGGTGCCGCGGCGGCCATCGCGGCGCGGTCCTAGGGCAGTTCGCCGTTTTATGGAAACGTCGAACCACTCTAGCTCTTTTTTAACGCAATTCCTTAGGGAAAGCGCTACGCGCTTCTCCGGGGAAAACCGCTTCGCACTTTTCCTGGAATTGCTCTAAGCAGGCGTCAGCCCATCATGTTGATGATCGGCGCGATCTCGACGTTGCAGTTCGGCTCCATCAGGATCGGACACTCCCTGGCCTTGCTGGCCGCATCATCGATGTCCTTCGCCTCGATGATCGAATAGCCGCCGGTCGGGTTGCTGCCGCCATTGTTCTCGACCTTGCCGCCGGGCAGCACCGTCTTCGACATGCCGACAGGATTGCCGCGCTCGACCACGGCCGAGCCGAGTTTTCCGAACCAGCCTGTCCAGGCGTCGGTCATTGCTTTGCGGTCCGCTTCGTTCGCCGGCATCTTGCCCGAGCCATGATAGATGTAGAGAAACTTTGCCATGCTCTCCTCCCTGATCAGCGGCATCGAACCGACATGCGGTCATGCCGCCTGCCGATCATCGGGCCAAAATGACCAGCAGGCAATGAAAATTCGCCAGCGCTAATATTCGTCTCCGCGATGTGATCGCCATATGCTACTCGACCGTCCTGAAGGTGGGCATCGGTATCCTGGATACCCGCCTTGCGGCGGCCTTCATCACTTGGGCAGAACGCCGGCCGTCGGAAATGCGGCACTCTTCGGCGCCTGCGGTCCGCCGGGATAGAATTTCGAGGCCGGGTTCTCCTGCATGAAATCATAGGCGACCATGCCGAGCGGCCGCTTTTGCCGTTCCGATGCCGCCTGATGCCAGGGGATCACCTGGCGCAGCGCCTCGAGTGCCGCGGTTGGCGCCTCACCGAATTTCCGCTGCGGGTTCTGCGCCTTGCGGATTTCCATCCAATAGCTTGCCGTCAACAGGTCCTGAGCCAGCAGGTGAAACGACAGATCGACCGCTTCGCGGGCGCGTTGCGTTTTGATGCGGGTCTGCGCTTCGAGGTCCTCGACGGTGGCGACGATGGCCTGGCCATTCGGTGTCACCGGCGTGCCGAGGTCGGCCAGTTCCTGCCAAAGATCGGTCGGCAGATAGCCGTCGAAGGTCGGGATATCCTTGCGCTCTTCGGGCTTCAGCACATCGACCGGCTTGACCACGGTGAAGAAGGGATTGCGGAAGCGCTCGATGCGCTGCGCCACCGCGACGCCAAGATTGGTGAGAGAGATGGTGAAAGCCTCGACCTGATTGGCCATGGGATAGGGATCCCAGTTGGCGTTGGAGAAGATATAGCCGGACTTGCCGTTACTCAGCGGTCCGCCCTTGATGTAATATTTCAGGAATTGCGGTGTGCTCAGCTCGGGCGAGCTCTGCGGCGTCAGGCCCGGCAGCACGGCCGGATTGTGATCCGACGAGTTGATGGAGAGCAGCACGGATTGGCGCAGATCCGCCCAGGCCTGCCAGGCCGAGCCCTGGCGCTGGCTGGAGGCGCGCATGCTTTCCGGGTCCTGGATGATGCGGGCCGCATCCTCATCGAAGAGATAGCTGCCCTTGATCATGTCCATGATCCTCGCCGCATCCCATGTCAGCCAGGGGTAAGGCCGCATGGATTGCACCGGCACCGATATCGGCGTCACGCTGGAATTCATGCCGTTCAGCCCCATGGCGTAGCTGAGGTCGGTCCATTCCAGCAGTTTTCGCGCGTCCTCCAGCAAAAGCACCGCCTGTGCCTGCGCGTAGGCATTGCTGCTGATCAGCGCGGCCTGGTCGGCGGCGAACGGTTCGAGCGGCTTCAGGCCGGCCTGCGAGAGGGCCTGCGCGGCCGGCATGCGAACGCCGTTGAGGTAGGCCTCGCCTTCGCCGACCATGGCCGCGCCGATTGCCGAGTGTCGCGAGGTCACCTTCGCCGAGCGTGCCGCGCGATTGCACGACCGGCGTCACCCGCTTGTTCAGCATTTCGAGGAGCATATGCGTCAACTGCGGGCTGGCGGCTTCGTAGGACATGGTGTTGGCGCGGATCGCCATGATCGCGCGCACGAGCGCCTCCTCCTGCAGCTCCGGCCCGTAGCCTCTGTTGACCCCGCCCTTGAAGCGGGCGAGCTGCTGATCCTTGAGGAGCTTGCTGTTTTCCGGCGTCGTCGGGTCGCCGGAGAAGATCACCGTTTCGCGCTGGTCGCCGGCGCCGCGGTTGAACCAGTAGATCGTGATACCTTCGGCGGCACCCTCGAGCAGCAGGCCGTAGGCATCCGCCGAGCGCTGCAGCGCTTCCGGGCTGAGTTCGACCTTGGCGCCGTTGCGGGCGATGTCGATGACCTGGTCGATGATCAGGTCGTGGCCGGTCAACGTTACCGTCTTGGCCGCCGCCGTCTCGAAAATGGGCTGGTAGGCTGTCGCCGCCTCGAATGCATGGGCGGGTGGGGATGCGAGCGCCAGCGTCATGGTCAGGGCGCAAAGAACAATCCTGGGTTTGGCAATTCGGTCAAGCATGAGGGCTCCCATTCTCGAAGCGTTAGCCTCGGGCACGAAGTTTCACCCCTCGGAAATTTTGTTCCCCGGAAACCTAGCTGGCAGTGTCTGCCTGTCAACGCTTGATGAGAACGAGGACCGATGGTGGAGCGCGCGTGGCCCTATCGGGCCATGGTGTGATATTCGTCGTTCGGCCGCATGTCGATCGCGGCCGCGACACGATTCGACATGTTGAAGAAGGCCGCGGTCGAGGCGATGTCCCAGATGTCGCGATCACTGAAGCCGGCCTGGCGCAATGCAGCGCGGTCGGCCTCGACGATCCTGGCCGGCTCTTGCGTCAACTTGACGGCGAATTCGAGCATCGCCGTTTGCTTCGGGGAAAGGTCGGCCGCGCGGAAATTCATCACCATCATCTCGCCGAGCAAGGGATCGCCCGAGAGCTGACGCACCGCAGCGCCATGGGCGGTCAGGCAATAGTAGCAGTGGTTGATGGAGGAGACGGCGACAGCGATCATCTCGCGTTCCAGCTTCGACAGGCCGGATTCGCCCAGCATCAGGTCGTTATACATGTCGGTGAAGGCGCGCAGCTTCTTGTCGTCGAAGGCATAGGCCCTGAGCACGTTGGGGACGAGCCCGAGCTTTTCCTCGCATTTGGCGAAATAGGCTTTTGTCGGCTCGCTCAGCTCTCCCGAGGCCAGGTCAAGCGCGGTGATTTTGCCGGTCATGGATCATTTCTCCTCGTCAGGCGATGCCTTGCCGCCGAATTCCGATAATTCTTAGCAAGCCGTCAAACCTTTGTCGCCAAACAGCGGTCATCTGCTACCATAGTCGCAAAAGCATGCGACGGGAGGGAAGAAGCGTCATGGCCAGTGTGAAGTCCGCAGCCAAGTCGAAGAAGAAGGCACCTGCGGCGAAGATCGAGGACAGACCGGCCAGGCTCACCGATTACCTGCTCGCCCGCGCGCCGGCGGAGGATATCGCCGCCTACGACGTGACGGACCTCGAACGTGCCGCCGATCTCGCCGGCCAGGCGGTCGCCGTTCACAAAAAGGGTGAGTGCGTCGTCGCCGTCGAAGCCGATTCGGGCGTCGTTCGCGAAGGCCGCCCGGTGACCGTCATCACGGTCGTCAACGACAACATGCCGTTCCTGTTCGATTCCATCCTCGGCGAGGTCACAGAGACATCAGGTGAACCGACCCTGGTCGCCCATCCGGTGATCACGGTTCGCCATGGCAAGACGGGTGTGGACGAAATCCTCGGCGACGGCAATTTCGCCAGGGATGACGGAAGCCATGACCGGCTGAGCGTGATCCATGTCCACATTCCCCGGCTGACGCCGGAACAGGCAAATGGCTTGACCGAGCGGCTGCGCAAGATGCTTGGACAGGTCCACGCCGCGGTCAACGACTGGCGGCCGATGCTGGCCCGGCTCGATCAGGCAATCTCCGAATTCCGCTATTCGGCGGTGCCGCTCGACAAGAAGAGCGTCGCCGAGGCCATCGCCTTCCTGGAGTGGCTGCGCGACGACAACTTCACCTTCCTCGGCATGCGTGAATTCAAATACACCGGCGGCGAGGAAAGCGGCAATCTGGAACGCGCCGAAAAGCCCGGCCTCGGCATCCTGACCGACCCGGACGTGCTGGTGCTGAGGCGCGGGACCGAGGCGGTGACGACGACGCCGGAAATCCGTGCTTTCCTGCACGGACCGGAGCCGCTGATCGTCACCAAGGCGAATGCAAAGTCGCTGGTGCATCGGCGCATCTATCTCGACTACATCGGCGTCAAGACCTATACCGCCAAGGGTGCGCTGGCGGGCGAACTGCGCATCGTCGGCCTGTTCACCTCGACCGCCTATACGCGGTCGGTGATGAAGATCCCGTATCTGAGGTCCAAGGCCGAAACCATCATCGCCAAGTCCGGGTTCGACCGCCATGACCACTCCGGCAAGGCGCTGATCAACGTGCTGGAAAGCTACCCGCGCGACGAGCTGTTCCAGGTGCCGGTTCCGATCCTGCGCAAGCATGCCGCTGCCATTCTCGGCCTGGTCGAACGGCCGCGCGTGCGAGCGCTGGTGCGCGCCGACCAGTTCGACCGTTTCGTCTCGATCCTCGTCTTCGTGCCGCGCGACCGCTACGACAGCGTCGTGCGCGAGAAGATCGGCGCCTATCTGAAAACCGTGTTCGAGGGCCGGCTGTCGGCCTACTACCCGGCCTTCCCCGAAGGCGGGCTGGCGCGCGTTCACTTCATCATCGGCCGCTCCGGCGGCAAGACGCCGAAGGTCGAGCAGGCGACGATAGAGGCGGCGATCCGCGACATCGTGCGCACCTGGGAAGATGCGCTTGCCGACGCAGCGGAAGCCAGCGGCAGCGATCCGGCGTTGAAAGCGATCGCCGCGCGGCTGCCGGAGAGCTACCGGGATACGTTCAGCGCGGCGGTGGCGCTGGCCGACGCCGGGCGTATCGCCAAGATCAGCGCCGGCAATCCGATCGCCATCGACTATTACCGCCATGCCGAGCAGAAGCCACACCAGGCGGCGCTGAAGATCTATCACCATGGCAGCCCGGTGGCGTTGTCGCGGCGCGTTCCGGTGCTGGAGAACATCGGCTTCCGTGTCATCAGTGAGCGCACCTTCGAGGTCGGCGACGACCAGTCGGGCTTGGTCTTCATCCACGACATGGAGCTGGAGAACAGCTACGGCAAGCCGATCGACCTCGCCGACGGCGGCGCGCTGTTCGAGGACGCTTTCCTGTCGGTATGGCGCGGCGATGTCGACAATGATGGCTATAATGGCCTTGCCCAGACCGCCGGCCTGTGGTCGGGCGAGATCACGATCCTGCGCGCCTATGGCCGCTATTTGCAGCAGGTCGGCATTCCGCAGAGCCAGGATTTCATTGCCGCGGCGCTCAACCGCTATCCCGAGATCGCGCGCGGCCTGCATGACCTGTTCATCGCGCGGCTCGGCCCGACGGCGGAAACGGAAGGCGTGGTGGCGGCCAAGCACCTCAAGGCCAAGATCAGGGATGCGCTGGAAGATGTGCCCAACATCGACGACGACACCATCATCCGCCGCTATTTAAATCTGATCGAAGCCTCGCTGCGCACCAATCATTTCGTTGCCGATACGAAAGAGAAAGGCCAGTCGCTGGCGATCAAGCTCGAATCGCAGGCGGTCGAGGGATTGCCGGCGCCGCGGCCATGGCGGGAAATCTTCGTCTACGGCTCCGAGGTCGAAGGCCTGCATCTGCGCTTCGGCCCGGTGGCGCGTGGCGGCTTGCGCTGGTCGGACCGCGCCCAGGACTACCGCACCGAAGTGCTCGGCCTGGTCAAGGCGCAACAGGTCAAGAATGCCGTCATCGTGCCTGTCGGCGCCAAAGGCGGCTTCTATCCCAAGAAGCTGCCGATGAGCGCCGGCCGCGACGCCATTTTCGAGGCCGGCACCTCGGCTTACAAGAACTTTGTCTCCAGCCTGCTGTCGATCACCGACAATATCGGCCTGGACGGCGTCATTCCGCCGGCCGGCGTAGTGCGCCGCGACCAGGACGATCCTTATTTCGTCGTCGCCGCCGACAAGGGCACGGCGACCTTCTCCGACACCGCCAACGCCATCTCGGAGAAGCACGGCTTCTGGCTCGACGATGCCTTCGCCAGCGGCGGTTCGGCCGGCTACGACCACAAGAAGATGGGCATCACCGCCAAGGGCGCCTGGGAAGCGGTCAAGCGGCATTTCCGCGAGATGAACCGCGATGTCCAAACCTCGCCGTTCTCTGTTGTCGGTGTCGGTGACATGTCGGGCGACGTGTTCGGCAACGGCATGCTGTTGTCGCCGAAAACGCGGCTGATCGCCGCCTTCGACCATCGCGACATCTTCATCGATCCGGATCCTGACATGGCGGCCTCGATGGCCGAGCGCGAGCGCATGTTCGCGTTGCCGCGTTCGAGCTGGCAGGACTATGACAAGACCAAGCTGTCGGAAGGCGGCGTCATCGTCTCGCGCAACCAGAAGTCGATCTCCTTGCCGGTGGCCGCGGCGGTCGCGATCGGCCTCGCCAAGACGACCGCCACGCCGGTCGAGATCATGACCGCCATCCTCAAGGCGCCGGTCGACCTGTTGTGGTTCGGCGGCATCGGCACGTATCTCAGGGCGTCGACCGAAACGAATGCCGAGGTCGGCGACCGCGCCAACGATGCCGTCCGCATCACCGCGCTCGACGCGCGCGCCAAGGTGATCGGCGAGGGCGCCAATCTCGGTGTGACGCAGCGCGCACGCATCGAGTTCGGCATGAATGGCGGCCGCTGCAATTCCGACGCCATCGACAATTCGGGCGGCGTCAACTGCTCCGACGTCGAGGTCAACATCAAGATCGCGCTGGCGTCCGCCATGCGCAAGGGATCGCTGACACGTCCGGCGCGCAACAAGCTGCTGGCCGAGATGACCGACGAGGTCGGCGGCCTGGTGCTGTCCAACAACTACCAGCAGACGCTGGCGCTTTCGATCGCCCGCAAGCGCGGTCTCGCCGACATCGCGCATCAAAGCCGCTTCATGACGGCGCTGGAGGCGCGCGGCCTGCTCGATCGTGTGGTCGAGACGTTGCCGTCGCCGGTAGCCCTTGCCGAGCGCGAGGCACGCGGCGAGCCGCTGACCCGGGCCGAGCTTGGCGTTCTGCTCGCCTATGCCAAGATCGTGCTGTTTTCCGACATCGTCGCCAGCGACGTGCCGGACGATGCGCATTTCGACCGCGATCTGATGGGCTATTTCCCGGACCGGATGGCGAAGAAATACGCTTCCGAGATCCACGGTCATCGGCTGCGCCGCGAGATCATCGCCCGTGTCGTGGCCAACGACCTGGTCAATCGCGGAGGGCCGTCCTTCGTCAACCGGCTGCAGGAAGCGACGGGGCGCACCGCCGCCGATGTGGTGCGCACCTTCGCCGTGGTGCGCGATGGCTTTGCGCTGCCGGCGCTCTATCGCGAGATCGACGCGCTCGACAACCAGATCGACGGCCAGGTGCAGCTCGATCTCTATCAGATGGTGAGCCGGCTCATCTATATGAGCAGCGGCTGGTATCTGAAGAACGATGCCGGCACGGCACCGCTCGGCCAGCGCATCGCCGAACTGCAGGAGGCGCGCAAGGCGCTGGAGCCCAAACTGGTATCGCTGCTGCCGGCTTTTTCCCGCGAGCGGATCGAGGAGAAGCGGCACGGGCTGTTCAAGGCTGGCGCGCCGGAGAAGCTGGCCGAGCAGCTGGCGATGAGCGAGGCGGCGGAGCTCATCCCCGACATCGCGCTGACGGCGCGCACCGCCGGTGCCGATATTGTCGCGGCCGCCAGGGCGTTCTTCGCCGTCAGCGACGCCTTCCGCATCCCGCGCGTCGAGGATGCGGCGCGCTCGATCACGCCTTCGGACTATTATGATCAACTCGCTCTGTCCCGCGCCACCGACACGATCGGCGCGGCACGGCGCGGTATCGCGGTCGCCGCGCTCACCGGCCAGTCCAAGGCGGCCGATCCGGTGGCGGCCTGGCTCGAAGCCGGCGGCGAGCGGGTGGCGCGCATCCGCGATCGGCTACAGGCGCTGACGGAAGGCGGCGACATCACCGTGTCGCGGCTGTCGGTTGCGTCGGGCCTGATGAGCGATCTGACGGGAATGTGAGCCAGCGCTTGTCCATTTGCATGAACATTCGAAACATGCAGACATGGCGCCCGAAATGGGCGGAGCGGGTGCCGGGGGAATCACTATGGCGGTAGAGACAATCCAGCGGGCGTCCGGGCGCGGCATTTGGGGGTGGATGTTCTTCGACTGGGCGGCGCAGCCGTTCTTCACGGTCGTCACCACCTTCATTTTCGGCCCCTATTTCGTTTCGCGCATGGCGGGCGATCCCACCACCGGCCAAGCCGTCTGGGGCTATGGCATCGCCGCTGCCGGGCTGGTCATCGCGGTGCTGTCGCCGATCCTCGGTTCGATCGCCGACCAGACCGGGCCGCGCAAGCCATGGATCGCCTTCTTCGCCGCGATCAAGGTCACCAGTCTCACCTTGCTCTGGTTCGCCGCGCCCGGCTCGAACCTGTTCCTGATCGTGGCGCTGTTCTCGCTGGCGTCGGTGGCGGCGGAGTTTTCCACCGTCTTCAACGATTCCATGATGCCGCGCCTGGTGCCGAAGAGCGAGATCGGCCGCATCTCCAACGTGGCCTGGGGCCTCGGTTATCTCGGTGGCATGATCGCACTGATCTTCGTCGTCACCTGCCTGGCCGGCTCGCCGGAAACCGGCAAGACGATCATCGGCATCACCCCATTGTTCGGTCTTGACCCGCAGCTGGGCGAGGATGCCCGCGCCACCGGGCCGCTGTCGGCCGGATGGTATTTCCTGTTCATCCTGCCGATGTTCTTCTTCACGCCCGACGCCATCAAGGGCATCCCGATCGGGCCGGCGGTGCGCGAAGGCCTGTCGGAGCTGAAATCGACGCTGGCCGAGGTGCGCAAGCGTGGCGGCATCTTCCGCTTCCTCGTCGCCCGCATGATCTACCAGGATGGCGTCAATGCGCTGCTGGCGCTGGGCGGCACCTTCGCGGCGGGCATGTTCCAATGGTCTATCACCGAGATCGGCATGTTCGGCATCATCCTCAACGTCGTCGCCATCTTCGGTTGCTGGATCGCGGCGCGGCTCGACACCGGCCTGGGTTCCAAGGCGGTGGTGATGATTTCGTTGGTCATGCTGTCCATCGCCACCATCGGCGTCGTCTCGACCGGCCCGGGCTTCACGCTGCTTGGCCTGATCCAGCTTTCGACCGCCGACTCGGGAGGCCTGTTCGGCACGGCGGCCGAAAAGGCCTACATCATGTACGGCCTGCTGATCGGCCTGGCTTTCGGGCCGGTGCAGGCGTCGTCGCGCTCCTACATGGCGCGCAGCGTGACTGCAGCCGAATCCGGCCGCTATTTCGGCATCTATGCGCTAGCCGGCCGGGCAACCAGTTTCCTGGCGCCGTTTATGGTGGCGACGATTACCGCAACCAGCGGCTCGGCGCGGCTCGGCATGGCGGCGATTATCCTGTTCCTGGCCATCGGCATGGCGATCCTGGTTCGCACGCCGTATCCGGCGGATCGGCCAGTTGAATAGCAGCGCCTCTTCCTTCTCCCACAATAAGTAAGGGGAGAAGGGAAGAAGCTCCTCAATGCCGGAAATGCCGCACGCCTGTGAACACCATGGCGATGCCGTGTTCGTCGGCGGCGGCGATGACGTCGTCGTCGCGCATCGAACCGCCCGGCTGGATCACGGCGGTGGCACCGGCCTCGATGGCCGACAGCAGGCCGTCGGCGAAGGGAAAGAAGGCGTCCGAAGCGACCACCGAGCCCTTGGTCAACGGCTCCGCCATGCCTGCCGTCTCCGCCGCGTCGACCGCCTTGCGCGCGGCGATGCGTGAGGAATCGACCCGGCTCATCTGGCCGGCGCCGATGCCGACGGTGGCACCGTCCTTGGCATAGACGATGGCGTTCGACTTGACGTGCTTGGCGACGCGGAAGGCGAATTTCAGATCGGCCATTTCGCTGGGCGTCGGCGCGCGCTTCGTCACCACCTTCAGATCGAGGTCGTCGACCACGGCGTTGTCGCGGCCCTGGACAAGCAGGCCACCGGAAACCGACTTGACCGTCGTGCCTGCCGTGCGCGGGTCGGGCAGGCCGCTGGTGACCAGCAGGCGCAAATTCTTCTTGGCAGCTATGATTGCCGCGGCCTCGTCGGTGGCGTCGGGGGCGATGATCACCTCGGTGAAGGTTTTCACGATTTCCTCGGCCGCCTCGGCGTCAAGGGCGCGGTTCAAGGCGACAATGCCGCCGAAGGCCGAGACCGGGTCGCAGGCGAGCGCCTTGGCGTAGGCCGCTTTCAGCGACGTACCTTCGGCCACGCCACACGGATTGGCGTGCTTGATGATGGCGACGGCGGCCGAGCGGTTCGGATCGAACTCGCCGGCCAGTTCGAAGGCGGCATCGGTGTCGTTGATGTTGTTGTAGGATAGCTGCTTGCCCTGCAGCTGCCGCGCCGTGGCGACGCCCGGCCGTTTGTCGCCATTGACGTAGAAGCCGGCATCCTGATGCGGGTTTTCGCCGTAGCGCATGACCTCGGCAAGCCTGCCGCCGAAGGCGCGCCAGGTCGGATGCTCGATCTCCAGCGCCTCGGCGAACCAGCCCGAGATCGCCGCGTCATAAGTGGCGGTGCGGGCGAAGGCCTTGGCCGCCAGCTTCTTGCGGAAATCCAGCGACAGCGAGCCGATGTTCATCTCCAGCGCGTTGAGCACCGCGGCGTAGTCGCCGGGATCGGTGACAATGGCGACATAGGCATGGTTCTTGGCCGAGGCGCGGATCATCGCCGGGCCGCCAATGTCGATATTCTCGACGATCGCCGCGTAGTCGGCGCCGGAGCGGCGGACCTCCTCGAACGGATAAAGATTGGAGACGACGAGATCGATCGGCTCGATGCCGTATTTGCGCATCGCCAATGCATGCTCGGGATCGTCGCGCACGCCAAGCAGCGCGCCGTGCACGGACGGGTGCAGCGTCTTGACGCGGCCGTCCATGATCTCGGGAAAACCGGTGAGCTCGGAGACATCGCGCACCGCCATGCCGGCTTCGGCGATCGCTTTTGCCGTGCCGCCGGTGGAGACGAGCTCGACGCCGGCCGCGGCCAGTGCCCTGGCGAAATCGGTCAGCCCGGTCTTGTCGAAGACGGAGAGCAAGGCACGGCGGACGGGAACGAGGTCCGGGGCGGGAATATTCTTGGCGGCGACGGCCATTGGCTGGCGGCCTTTCACGGCTGGTGTGATGGGTGCCCGCGCCGTAGCATATGAGGCCCGGAAATCAAGCGTGGCGCGTCATTCGACGGTTTCATATGAAATTGAGGGCATCCAGTACAGGCTCATGTGCTCGCGATGGAGGAAAACCTATGGCATTCGTGCGTATTGGCCAGTTCAGGGCGTTGCCGGACACGACGGAGCGGTTGCGGGCCGTCTACGAAGCCGAGGCGATCCCCGCCATCCGCGCTGCCAAGGGCAATATCAGCGCCGTTCTGCTGCAGCAGCACCAGGCGCGCGACACGTTCATGGCAATCACCGTTTGGAGCACGGCAGAGGATGCCGAGCGCTATGACCGAAGCGGCGAGGCGGCGGCGATGGTCGACAAGATCCGCTTCGCCTTCGCCGGCCCGCCATCGCTCAGCACCTATGACGCCTTCGGTATCCCGCAGCAGGCTTGAGCCGACTGGTTTGGCGGCGGTTCAGTTGTTTTCGGGATAACCGGCGATCTTTGTCCGCGTCAGCTGCCAATGGACTTCGGCAATGTCGGACGCCTTGAAGGCCAGCACGATCTGGCGGCTGCGGCGCGGCCCGCCCAGACCGGCGAAATAGATCGATTCCTCAACTTCGGGCACCACTTCGTCCGAGGTGAACACCCAAGTATCGGCCAGATCGGCGGTCAGCACCAGCCGCTCCTGTTCGTCCTGCAGCAGATTGATGTCCGGATGGACGTGAAAGCGCACCGTGATGAAATCGCGGCCGCTGTTGCGGATCGCGGCGTTGCCGGGCCGCTGGAACCGGTCCCGGCCCGCCAGCACATTGCCGTCCGAAGACAGTTTCAGCTCACGTTCGTGCAGGAAGCCGAAACGCTGCAGATATCCGTCATGACGGGCGATGAAGCCGTGGACGCCCTTCTGGTCGATGCGCTTGCACTGCACTTGCTGCGGGCCGCCGATCAATGGTGATCCCAACTGGTCGTTGACCCGCAGCGCGTGGGTGAAACGCGCCGAAGACGTGTCGTTGATGGTGGCTGTCGAATGCGCTGCGGTGGCGCGGGCCAGTGGCCGGAACTCCGCGGCGCCGTAGGTGTCGATGCCGGCATTGACGATATAGTGCTGGCGGCCCGACGACAGTTCGAAGGCGAGGCAGCCGGCATGGGCCGCATTGGACACGTCGACCGGCGGCGGCAGGCCGGTATCGGCGATCACGGTGGTGCCGCCGATCGCCAGCCGTTCATAGCCCGAATGCGGTGCATGCAGCAGCGGGGAGCCGGCGGTGTCGTCATGGCGCAGGATGGTGGCGATGCGGTCATGGATTGTGGCGCCCATACCGTTGAAGCGGGCGAGGCTGCCATCCTGATGGCGGAAGAAGCGCAGCGCCGGCAGCATGCGGTCAATGGCGCCGATCAGCGCCTGCGGCGGCGCTTCGGCCTGGTTGGCGTAGGTCTGGCGCAGCGGCAGGAGGTCGGCGAGGATTTCCAGCACAGCCATTGGATTGCGCGAGATATGGCCGCCGTCTGCAAGGATCTGGCGATTGAGTTCCCCGGCAAGGTTGCGGGTGGCGCCGCGCAGCGCGGAAGCCGGCGCCGGCAGGGACAGTGCCGCGAAGGCCAGCGCGATACGGGCGCGCAGCCGATCCTTGCCGTCGGGCATTTCGCGCGCCATCGACCTGAGATAGCGGATCTGCATGGCGAGCGATTTCAGGAAAGCGCGGTAAAAGGGGAACTCGGCGCCCTGCAGCACGACGGAGGAATGCTGCAGCCAGGCGATGATGCGTTTGGCCGTCGTGCCTGGCTCCCAGGCGATGCCTGAAATATGGTTGCCATGCATGGCGATCCAGTCGGAGACGAGCGCGCGGGCGTTTGCCGCGGCGAGCTCCGTGCCGGCGGCACGCATGTGGCGCAGCCAGCGGAAGCCATGCAGCGTCTTCTGCCACCCGTGATTGGGGACATTGATCTGGAAAGGGGATTTGCCGCCGGTCTCGACCAGATGGCCAGACAGGGGATAGCGGCCGTAATAGATCTCGAGTGCGATCTGCGGGTCGGCGAGGCGCAGGTCCGGCGGCGCGATCAGGACACGTTCGGGCGTGCGGCCGGAATAGCGCCAGCGATAGACCGGGCTGGCACGCAGGCGCCGGCGCGTCTTGCGCCAGAACTCCTTCGCGACCAGCGTCCATAGACGCGTCGTGTTGCTGGCAGCCAGTGCCAAAACCCCTCCTGATCGTCCTCTACCCCAAGCACAAGCTTATATGATTCAAGAACTTATGCGAAGGCGAATTCCATAGGACGGCGCCCGGTCCCCTGCTTTTGGACCGGTTCCTTCCTAAAAAAATCTGCAAATCCCAGTGCTTAGGCCGAGGTTCGACGCATGCGCGCGGCGAAGAAGCCGTCCAGACCGGAGCGCTCCGGCGCGCCGAGGTCAAGATCGGCGGGCGTGGTGCGCAGTGTGCCTTGCGGCGTCAGGAACGAATCGATGCCGGCGATCTCGCCTTGCCGCAGCGGATCGTCAATGGCCGCAGCCGTGTCCTTGAGAAAGGAACGATGCAGTTCTTCGCCCTCGATCGGATCGAGGGAACAATTCGAAAAGACGATCCTACCGCCGGGCCTGACCAGTGTAACGGCGCGCGCGAGCAGCCTGCGTTGCAAGTCGGCGAGTTTTTCGACGTCCGCCGCCGTCTTGGTCCACGGCACGTCCGGATGCCGCCGCACCGTGCCCGTCGAGGAACATGGCGCATCGAGCAGCACGGCGTCGAACAATTCGCTGGGCTCGTATTTGAGCAGATCGGCCTGGACGATGTCGGCGCAGAGGCCGAGGCGGCCGAGATTCTGCGCCAGCCGCGCCAGGCGGTTCTTCGAGGTGTCTACCGCTGTGACCCTGGCGCCAGCGAGAATGAGCTGCGCGGTCTTGCCGCCGGGCGCTGCGCAAAGGTCGGCGACGCGCAGGCCGGCGACATCGCCGAACAGCCGGGCGGGAAGGCTGGCCGCCGCATCCTGGACCCACCATGCCCCCTCCGCGAAGCCCGGCAATTCCGTGACGGCGCAGGCTAGCTTCTCCACCCGAACCGTTCCGGTGGGCAGGACAATGCCGCCGAGCTTTTCGGCCCAGAGTTCGGCATCGGCCTTGACCGAGAAATCGACCGGCGCCTCGTGGCGATGGGCAGCCAGGATCTGCCGGGCCTTCTCGGTGCCATAGGCGGCCTTCAGCCGGTCGGAAAACCATTTTGGCGCTTCGTCTGTGGCGGCAAGCGCGGCCGGAAGCTCGGCTTCCTTGGCTCGCGCCAGCGTGCGCAGCACGCCGTTGACCAGGCCGGAAAAACGCTGCGTGCGGGGGTCGGACTTGGCGTGGGTCACCGCTAGGTCGACGGCGGCGCTGTCGGGAATGTCGAGGAACAGGATCTGCGCTGCCGCCACATGCAATATGTGCGACAAGGCGGTCGCGTTGGGCGGCAGCGGCTTTTCCAGGCGCCGCGCCAGCAGTCCCGAGATGGTCATGCGGTAGCGCAGCGCGGTTACCAGTATGGCGCGCACCAGGCCACGGTCGCGCAAATCGAGGACCCTGTATTGCGGATGGCCGTTCTCGTGGTCGGTCAGGCCATCAAGCGGCGTGCGGGCATCGATGACTGCGGCCAGCAGCCGCGCCGCAGCCTTCCGCGCGGCGAGGCCGGCAACGAACTCGCCGCCGGCATTGTGTTCCTGATCGCCTGCAACCGTGCGTCGAGGTGCTCTGCCCGCCACGCTCACGACCACCGGCCCTTGGGCCCGGTCGGGTTGCGACCCCACGGATTGGATTTCGGGCTGGCCGGTTCGGCCGGCTGTTCCGGTTCGGCCGGCTTGCCCCACGGTCCAGCCGCTTGCGGCTCGTCCATTTGCGATGGCGTCGGTGCCTGGCGCTGCGCGGTTCGCGGAGCGCCATCGCCCATCTGCCGCGCCATTGCCTGCAGGGCGGCGATGCGGTTGTCGGTGCTCGGATGGGTGGAGAACAGACTGTCCATGCGCTCGCCATGCAGGGGGTTGATGATGAAGAGATGCGCCATCGCGGGATTGCGCTCGGCATCGGGGTTGGGAATGCGTTCGGCCCCGCGGGCGATCTTGTCAAGCGCGGAGGCCAGCCATAGCGGGTGTCCACAGATTTCGGCGCCGCGCCGGTCGGCCTCGTATTCGCGGGTGCGGCTGACCGCCATCTGCACGATCATGGCCGCGAAGGGCGCGACGATCATCGCCGCCAGAACGCCGACAAAGCCGAACGGGTTGTTGTCGCGGTTGCCGCCAAGGAAAAAGGCGAAATTGCCGAGCATCGAGATGGCACCGGCAAAGGTGGCGACGATGGTCATGGTCAGCGTGTCGCGGTGCTGGACGTGGGCGAGCTCATGCGCCATCACGGCGGCGACCTCTTCATGGGTCAGCCGCTGCAGCAGGCCGGTGGAGGCGGCGACGGCCGCGTTCTGCGGATTGCGGCCGGTGGCAAAGGCATTCGGCTGCGGATTGTCGATCAGATAGGTTTTCGGCATCGGCAGCCCGGCCTGTTTGGCCAGTGCCTGGACGATGGCGTAATATTCCGGCGCGTTCTTCTCGTCGACCTCGACGGCGCGGTTCATCGACAGCACCATCTTGTCGGCGTTCCAGTAGCTGAACAAATTGGTGCCGGCAGCGACCAGCAGGGCGATCATCATGCCGCCCGAACCGCCGATCAGGAAGCCGACGCCCATGAACAGCGCAGTCATGGCGGCGAGAAGCATGGCGGTGCGAATGGTGTTCATCGTCTGCTCCTGTCCGGATGGTGGTGAGAAAGGGTCGATCCTCGTGACGTCATCGCTATATGATGGGAAACGCCTGTTCCTGTTTCAATCCGCTCGAGATATCGCATGAACGATGAAACCAGTAAAACGCCAGCCGGCACGGATGACGGCGAGCCGCCAAAAGAGCTGACGCCCGCCGCCCGCCGTGCGCTGCAGGAAGCCGAGGCAAGACGGCAAGACTACCGCCGCAAGGAAGCAGCACTGCCCCGGGAAATCGGCGGCCGCGGCGGCAAGGAACCCGGCCGCTATGGCGACTGGGAGGTCAAAGGCCTGACCAGCGACTTCTAGAGTGTGTTGATATTCAGATGAGACCGGCCTGCAAACGGAAGCTGCCTGCGCTTCCGTTGCTCACATACCTCAGTACGCTCCGTTCCGGTTCTCGGCAGCTTCCGTTTTCGACTCGGCCTGACCTGAATCTCGGCACACTCCAGGCCGCGCTGCACTCTAAGCTGCGTTGCGCTGGGGCTCGAGCGCAACCCAGCCGCGTTCGTCGACGGTGATGTCGATGTCATCGTAACCGGCGATCGTGGCATGCTGTGTTGCCAGGGGATGCTGGTGCGTGGCGTTGATCACCATGACCGACGCTCCCGCCGCCTCCGCCGCCGCGATGCCAGCCGGGGCATCCTCGAACACCAGGCAGTCACTCGCGTCGAAGCCAAGCCGTCTTGCGCCGAGCTGGAAACAATCGGGCGCCGGCTTGCCACGGGAAACATCCTCCGCCGCGACGAGGACCCCAGGGACAGGAATGCCGGCGACCTTCATGCGTGCAAGCGCCAACGAGCGTGGCGCCGAGGTTACGATGGCCCAGCGCTCCGGCGGCAGCGCGTTGAGAAACGCCACGGCACCGGAGATCTGGAGGATGCCCTCGAGATCGTCGGCCTCGGCCTTCAGCAGTAAATCGGCTTCGTGTGTCGGGTCGACGCCCGGGAGTGCAAGGGCGGTGATGGTCTCGATCGCCCGCACGCCATGAATTGTCGGCAGGAAGGCCGCGACGTCGAGGCCGTGGCGCAGCGCCCAGTCGCCCCAGACCCGCTCCGCCGAGGCGATGGAATTGATGAGCGTGCCGTCCATATCGAAGAGGAAGGCGGCGAATTTTTTGCCAGCAAACATGATTTTCCTTGAAGTCCGGGGGAGGGTGTCGAGGGAGGACGCAACCGTAACGCCAAGGTGCCGACATGAAAAGGCGCGAGAGCGCTTTTGGGTCGCGATCCAGGGAACCACCGTCACCTTGCAACGTTTGAAATCGTACAATTCCCATCACGCGAACCAGGGACGACGCCCATGCTGATACGCCTCGGCTACGAGATCGCGATTGAATGCGCCGAGGCAACCCCGGTGATTTCTCTGCTCGAAATCCACAAGGACAGGCGGGCCGACATCAAGCGGCAGACACGTGTGCTCATCTCGCCATCGGTGCCGACCAGGCTCTATCACGACCTGCATGGCAATGCCTGCCGCCGTTTCACCGCGCCCGCCGGCGGCTTTCGCATCCTCTACGACGCGGTTGTCGAGGACAGTGGCGAGACGGACGAGGTCAACACGCTGGCCCGGGAAATGCCGGTCGCCGAGTTACCCGACGAGGTGCTCTTCTATCTCCTGGGCAGCCGCTATTGCGAGACAGATCATCTGAGCAATCTCGCCTGGCAGCTTTTCGGCCATCTTCCGTCCGGTTGGGCGCGGGTGCAGGCGATTGTCGACTATGTCCACAACCGCCTGTCCTTCGGCTATGGCTATGCGCGTTCGACCCGCACTGCCGCGCAGGCGCACGAGGAACGCGTCGGGGTGTGCCGCGACTTCGCCCATCTGGCCATCACGCTTTGCCGTTGCATGAACATTCCGGCGCGCTACGTGAACGGCTATCTCGGCGACATCGGCGTGCCGGCCGATCCGGCGCCGATGGATTTCTCGGCCTGGATGGAAGCGTTCCTCGACGGCAAGTGGTACACGTTCGATCCGCGCCATAACCGGCCCAGGGTTGGTCGCGTCGTCATCGCGCGCGGCCGCGACGCCACCGACGTTCCCTTGCTGCACAGTTTCGGCCCCCACCGGCTCACCTTGTTCAAGGTATGGACCTACGAACAGCAAAGCAGGCTGTTCAATCCACCCCACCGCGGTATCGACAGGACGGCCAGCGCGCAGATGCTGGCCTAGCTCTCGGCGTCAGCCATTTTCGGTTCGGCCTGACCTGAATCTCAACGCGTTGGCTAATGCATGTCGCCCGGAAGTGTCCTCGGTTCCGGGACAACGACATGCATTAAATCAGAAACCTACAGCAGGTCGGGCGAATCCCATTCGCCGCGACATGCTGTAGATTTGTGCCATGCCTCGCAACCCTGGGACAGTTGGTCCGCTTCGGCACAGAAGGCCTGTGCCGCAACAGGACGTCGCCAAGACTTCGGCGATTGCCTCGCCTCGAGCATGGTAAGCGTCTGGTAAACGCGGCGAGGATCGTGGTTTTTCGTTTACCAGTCGTTCACTTTCGCGAAGGTCTAAAGCAAGCAAAAACAACAGCTTGATATCTGGCCGAAGGTGTCCCGGCGTGAGGCGGAGTCATCCGGCTGGAATCCTGCATTGCCCTGTCCGCGGCGACGAGGCCGAGGCAAGCGGAGGCTGTTGGATGCGGAATTACGGGGGTCTTGTTCACGCGGTCGGCAGGTTCGCCAGAGATCGCGGTGGAAATTTCGCGGTCCTGTTCGGCTTTGCTGCCTCGGTCTTGGCGCTGGTCGCGGGCTTCTCGGTCAATGTCACGCAGCTCTACAATGCCAAATCGAGCCTGCAGGGCGTCGTCGACGCGGCGGTGACATCGACGGCACGTGACCTGACCACGGGTGCCATCAAGGAGGCCGACGCAAACAAATCCGTGCAGGCCTTTCTCGACGCCAACGCTACCGCCGGAATTCTGCAGGCCGGCCAAGTCGTTTTTGACCGGCTGATCGTCGACAAGATCGCAAAAACGGTCCAGGTGGACGCCCACGTCGATGTTGCCCTGTTCTTCCCGATTTTCGGCACGGACGATGCGAGGCGGGTCACTGCTTCGACAACATCGCTTTATTCGGACAAGACCATCGAAGTGGCGATGATGCTCGATGTAACCGGATCGATGGCCGGTCAGAAAATCAAGGACCTGAGGACCGCCGCCGCCAATGCGGCGGACAGCTTCCTGGGTACTCAGGACCCGAACAAGCCGCGCGTTCGCCTCTCCATCGTGCCCTACGCCAATTCGGTCAATACCGGCCAACTTGCGGCCAGCAGCGTCTATGTGGAAGCCAATGCCAGTCAGCGCAAGCAGGCGCCCGGCAATGCGAGCGCTCAACCTGCTTCGGCATCCCCGCGCCCGGACAATTGCGCCACGGAACGCAAGGGGACCGATCAATATTCGGAGGCGGGTCCTGGCTCCAGCATGGTCAACCGCGACTATCTGTTGTCTAGCTTTGCCGCTAACACAAACACTGCGGCTTGCCCGGCCGCCGCACTCGTCCCTTTGACGGCTGACGTCGCCACGCTCAAGAATGTCATCAAGAATCTTGGCGCCTCGGGGGGTACTGCCGGCCACATCGGCGTTCAATGGACCTGGTATATGCTGTCGGAAAGCTGGGGTGGCGTGCTCAATGCCTCTCAGCGGCCAGCCAAATTCGATCCCAAGAAAGTTGGCAAGTACGCGATCCTTATGACAGACGGCGAATTCAACCTGTCCTATTTCGACGCGACCAGCGTTGGCGGAGTCTATAACGATGCCGGCAAGGAAACGACCCGCACGGCCGCGACAAAACTCTGCGCCGCCATGCGCGACAAAGGCATAGAGATATTCACGATCGGCTTCAAACTCGATGAGACGAATGCCGCTTCGACGCTCCAGAACTGTGCCAGCCCCGATACCGGTTCAGTCAAGCACTTCTATCAGGCCGCCGACGGCGCCGAATTGGATTCGGCCTTTCAGACAATCGCCCGCAACATCGAAACCCTTGCTTTGACCAAGTAGAACCCAGCCCAAACGGAAAAGGCCGCCGCTTCTTTCGAAGCCGGCGGCCTTCCGTGTTTCCGTCCATGGCGCGGCTCAATGGCGGTGACGTTCACGTCACCCGCCGCGCATCTCGCGCCTTAACGGGAAGACTGCTTCCCGAAAGTGCAATCCGCTGAGGCCACGTTCTGGAAAACGAAATCACTCGACATCGGATCACCTCCTTTCGATTTGTTGAACACACCCTCATGATGGGGTGCGTTGCAGCAAATGACAAGTGCCATGCTGAAAAAGGCATCCTTGCCGGAAGATGGCGCCGTATGCTTTGGCTTGCGATCCAGGTCCCGAACGGACAAGATTGAGCCATCGACAGCGGGGAAGGGTATGGACGCCACCGAAAGAGCTGCGCGCATCGTTCGAACGGTAGTCGAGGCGGTGAAGCCCGCCTTCGCGGTCAGGCTGTGGACCGGCGAGCGGATCGGCCCCGCCACCGGCCCCGTGCTCGTCATCAACGACCACGACATCGTCTGGCAGATCGTTCGCCGACCGTCCCTGTCGACCCTTATCGAGATGTGGATTTCCAAGGCAGTCGACATCGAGGATGGATCGCTGTTCGATTTCTACGCCCTGCCTTCGACGGGCAAGCTGCGGTCGAAGCTGAAGACATTGCCGAAACGGGCGCTTCTGCGTGACTTGCCGGCGGTGCTGTTTTCGAGAAAGCAGATGACGTCGCGGGTTGATCTCGCTGGTCGCAACCCGTTCGTCAGCGGCTCCAGCAAGGAGGCGATCCAGCATCACTATGATATCTCGAATGCCTTCTACGGGCTCTTTCTCGACGAGCGCATGGTCTATAGCTGCGGGTATTTCCAGGATTTCGCAAACGGCATCGACGAGGCGCAGGTCGACAAGCTCGACCATATCTGCCGCAAGCTTCGGCTGAAACCGGGTGAAAGATTGCTCGACATCGGCTGCGGCTGGGGCGCGATGCTGATCCACGCCGCGAAAAATTATGGTGTCGTCGGACACGGCGTATCGCTGTCGCAAGCCCAGACCTCACTAGCCCGCGAGCGCATTCGCGCCGAGGGTCTGGAGGACAAGATCACCATCGAGATAAAGTCCTACGCAGAACTCACCGGCACCTTCGACAAGATATCGTCCATCGGTATGTTCGAGCATCTGGGCCTGGCAAACCATGCGGCCTACTTCTCCGCTGTCCACCGGCTGCTGAAACCGGGCGGAATCTATCTGCATCACGCCATCACAAGGCGCAGCAAGGGCGACATCAAGAAGACCCTGCGCAAGGGGCCGGAATACAGGGCGCTGATCAAATACATCTTCCCGGGTGGCGAGCTCGATACGGTCGGCATGACGCTAGGCAATCTCGAAGCCCACGGCTTCCTCGTCTACGATGTCGAGAATTTGCGCGAGCACTATGCCCGCACCTGCAGGCTGTGGGCCGAGCGTCTGCAGGCGCGGTTCGGCGAGGCAATCGCCGAGGTCGGCGAAGCCAAGGCGCGGCTGTGGCTGCTTTACCTGAGCGGCTGCTCCATCACCTTCGAACGCGCCTCGGCGCAGATATTCCAGACCGTCGCCACCAAACGCGCGCGAGGCCCGAGCGGCCTGCCACCGACCCGGGCGGACCTTTATCGATAGGCTTGGGTCGGCAGGTCAGACAAACCGCATCGGCGCACCGATCTCGACACGGCCAGGCTGGTCGACGGTGCAATAGACGCCGAGATTGTGGCCGTTGTGGCGGACCAGATTGCGCAGGATCCCTGGATCATTGTCGAAACCGTCCTGGGCGATGATGGTGAAGCCGCAGCGGCGGCACGGCTCGGAGATGGTCAAGACCAGGTCGCCGATGGCGAGCTTTCGACCGATCCATTCGGTTTCGGGAAACGAGCCCTCGACCGGAGCGGTGTCGACGACGATGTTGGGGCGGAAGCGGCGCGGATCGGCGGCCCCTTCCGGATGCAGTGCCTTCAGCCGCGCCAGCGATGCCGTGGTCAGGAGATGGATCGGCGCCTTGCGGTAGCGTTCCGCGGTCAGCGGACCGGCATAGCCTGCCGCATTCTCCCTGCGGAACGGCCGGATCGAGGCGCCAAAGCCGAGATAGGCCGATACGGCGCGGTCGCATTCGGCGCTGGGTGCGGCGAGCCAGTGGCCATCGGGGATGGCGATTTCCAATTCGCCGCCGTGGCTCAGCCGGGTGCGGATGCTCGGCACCTTGTGCCATTTGGCGTCACGATCGGGCCGGGCGATCTCGTTGTCCGAGATATCGACGAGGCCGAACATACGGTCGCCCTCGATGCTGTGGGTGCCGACCAGGATGGCGTCCTGGCGCTCGCCGGCGAGCGAACTCGCCGGATAGCGCCACAACTGGGTGACGGTGCCCAACGCCGCGTCTTCCCGCATCAGCCCTTCTTGTTCTGCCGGTTGGCGATGAGATCGTCGACCACGGCCGGATCGGCAAGCGTCGAGGTGTCGCCGAGTGCGGAAAAATCGTCCTCGGCGATCTTGCGCAGGATGCGGCGCATGATCTTGCCCGAACGCGTCTTGGGCAGGCCGGGCGCGAACTGGATCTTGTCGGGCGTCGCGATGGCGCCGATCTCCTTGCGGACATGGGCGACGAGTTCCTTGCGCAACTCTTCGCTCGGCTGCTCGCCGGCCATCAGCGTGACATAGCAATAGATGCCCTGGCCCTTGATGTCATGGGGATAGCCGACCACGGCGGCCTCGGAAACCTTGTCATGGCTGACCAGAGCCGATTCGACCTCGGCCGTGCCCATGCGGTGGCCGGAGACATTGATGACGTCGTCGACGCGGCCGGTGATCCAGTAGTAGCCGTCCGCATCGCGGCGGCAGCCGTCACCCGTGAAATATTTTCCCTTGTAGGCGGAGAAATAGGTCTGCACGAAACGGTTGTGATCGCCATAGACGGTGCGCATCTGGCCCGGCCAGGAATCGGTGATGCAGAGGTTGCCATCGGCCGCACCGTCCACCACCTTGCCCTCGCTGTCGACCAGTTGCGGCTGGACGCCGAAGAAGGGCCGTGTCGCCGAGCCTGCCTTGAGGTCGGTAGCGCCCGGCAGCGGCGTAATCAGGATGCCCCCGGTCTCGGTCTGCCACCATGTGTCGACGATCGGCACCTTGCCGTCGCCGACGACGTTGAAATACCACTCCCAGGCTTCCGGGTTGATCGGCTCGCCGACCGAGCCCAGCACGCGCAGCGATTTTCGCGATGTCTTGGTGACATGCGCGTCGCCGGCGCCCATCAGCGCGCGCAGCGCTGTCGGGGCGGTGTAGAAGATGTTGACCTTGTGCTTGTCGATGACTTCCCAGAAGCGCGACTGCGAGGGGTAGTTCGGCACCCCCTCGAACATCAGCGTGGTGGCGCCGTTGGCGAGCGGTCCATAGACGATGTAGCTGTGGCCGGTCACCCAGCCGACATCGGCGGTGCACCAGTAGATGTCGCCGTCATGACAGTCGAAGACATATTGGTGCGTCATCGACACATAGACGAGATAGCCGGCGGTGGTGTGCAGCACGCCTTTGGGCTTGCCGGTCGAGCCCGACGTGTAGAGGATGAACAGCGGATCCTCGGCCTTCATCTTCTCCGGCTTGCACTCAGGCTTCACCGTCGCGACTTCGTCGTGATACCAGACATCGCGCCCCGGCGCCCAGCCGATCTTGCCGCCCGTGCGGCGCACGACCACGACGGTCTTGACCTTGACATGGTGCTTGGCGGCAACGTCGATCGCCTTGTCGGTGTTCTCCTTCAGAGGAATGGGTTTTCCTCCACGCAGACCCTCGTCGGCAGTGATGACGAAGGTCGATTCGCAGTCGACGATGCGGCCGGCCAAGGCATCCGGCGAAAAGCCGCCGAAGACGACCGAATGAATGGCGCCGATACGCGTGCAGGCCAGCATCGCGTAAGCCGCCTCCGGGATCATCGGCATATAGATGGTGACGCGGTCCCCTTTCTTGACGCCGTGCTTCTTCATCACATTGGCAAGCCGGCAGACATGCTCGTAGAGCTCGTTGTAGGTGACCTTCCTGTCGTCGTAGGGGTTGTCGCCTTCCCAGATGATGGCGGTCTGGTCGCCGCGCTTCTTCAGGTGGCGGTCGATGCAATTATACGAGACGTTGGTCTGGCCATCCTCGAACCACTTGATCGAGACCTTGCCGTCGAAGGAGGTGTTCTTGACCTTGGAGAAGGGCTTGAACCAGTCGATCCGCTTGCCGTGCTTGCCCCAGAACTTGTCCGGGTTCTTCACGCTGTCGGCATACCATTTGAGGTAAGTGTCATTGTCGATCAGCGCGTTCTTCTTCCACGCCGGCTGGACGCGATGGACATGAACCTCGGACATTTCTTGGCTTTCCTCCCGAACAATCCGCGGGCTTGAAACGCCCGCGGGATCGCGGCCACGCAGCCGCGAATTCGGCGGCATTATTACCAGTTCCGCCGCGACGGCAACATTAGACGTTGGATTCGCGTGGCGGGATGCCGCAGGAGCGCTTTCCGAGGCTGTCAGCACTCGACGCGGTTCGCTGCTAACTGCATGTTTTTGTGGGAAAAGTTCGTTCTGCGATCAAGAAAAATCAATAGACAGTTAAGTAACGGCGCGCACAATTGGTGCTTGGGAGGACAGGAGAATCAACCTTGGGGACCGCAATGCGCGACCATCTGGAAATGGACCTGATGCTCAAAGGCTACGGCCTGACCACGGCCAAGATTCTTTATCATTTTCCCGACCACCCGCATCTCCTGCAGAGCTTCGTCTGGCAGGATTACGACATCGCTCCGACATTTCCGGTGCTGATCAGGTTCATCGAATTCTGGAAGGCCAAGCTCGACGGGCCCCTGCATTCGGTCAGCTACACGCACCAGAAGCTGATCGCGCCGAACGAATGGCGCAAGGTGGATGGCGAGTTCGTGCTGCACTGAGGGTCCGGCGCAGAAGCTTTGAGGCTCGCTTGCGTTGACGGGCCGATATGCATGGCGATTGACGGAACGCCTATCGCTTCGTCATCCTAGGGCGCAGCGAGGAGCGGAGCGACGAGAGCAGACCCTAGGATCCATGCCGCGACCTCTCGACGTTGCAGCGGTCCAGAATTCTGATCCGCCGCATTGCTCAACAGCCGTCACGGCATGGATCCTCGGGTCTCCGCGACGGAGCTTCGCTCCTGCTTCGCCCGTGGATGACGAAACTGAGAGGCGTCGGCCAATCCCGAACGTTGCCGCCCAAATGAACGATCGCGAGTTTAAACCGCCGGCGGGTTCAGCCGGGCAAAGCCTTCCTGACGCCGATAGGGGAAATAGGGGTAGGGCGCGGTGACCTCGCTTGCGGCGTCGAGCTTTTTCATGTGCTCCGGCGTCAGCGTCCAGCCGACGGCGCCGAGGTTCTGTCGCAGTTGCTCCTCATTGCGGGCGCCGATAATGACGGAGGAAACGGTCGGGCGCCGCAGCAGCCAGTTGATCGCGATCTGCGGAACCGTCTTGCCGGTTTCCTCAGCCACGGCGTCGAGCGCATCCATGACCCGATAGAGATGCTCATCCTCGACCGGCGGGCCGAAGCTCGCGGTCTCGTGCAGCCGGCTCTTTTCCGGCAAGGGCTGGCCGCGGCGGATCTTGCCGGTCAGGCGGCCCCAGCCGAGCGGGCTCCACACCAGTGCGCCGAGGCCCTGGTCGAGGCCGAGCGGCATCAGCTCCCATTCATAGTCGCGGCCGAGCAGCGAATAGTAGACCTGATGCGCGACATAGCGTGGGTAGCCGTGCATCTCCGCGAGGCCGAGCGACTTCATCACTTGCCAGCCGGAGAAGTTGGAGACGCCGACATAGCGCAGCTTGCCGGAGCGAACGAGGCCGTCCAGCGTCGACAGAACTTCCTCGATCGGCGTGCCGGCATCGAAAGCGTGCAGCTGCAGCAGGTCGATGTAGTCGGTGCCGAGGCGCTTCAGCGCGGCGTCGACCGACTTGATCAGCCGCGAGCGCGATGAGCCAAAGTCGGCCGGCCCGTCGCCCATGGGCAGCGCGGTCTTGGTCGAGATCAGCACCGCGTCGCGCCGGCCCTTGATCGCTTCGCCGAGCACCTCCTCCGAGGCGCCGTTCGAATAGACGTCGGCGGTGTCGAACAAATTGACGCCGGCCTCGAGGCAGATGTCGATGAGGCGCCGCGCTTCGCTGGCGTCACTGTTGCCCCAGGCACCGAACAGCGGGCCGGAACCGCCAAAAGTTCCGGCGCCGAATGAGAGCGCCGGCACATTCAGGCCCGATGCGCCGAGACGTCGATAGTCCATTTTCTTGCTCCTGGTGGTTTGTGAAGAGGAGAGGCGATTCCGGTGTCGGCTGATGTCACGACCGGACGGTGGCAGGCGCGCCTGATGTGGTGCCACGATCGAGGCGAAGCGCCAGTCCGGCCACGGCGAGTGCCGCCAGCGGCAGCAGGGCGGCGACCCAGGTGAGCGAACCCAGCCCAAGGCCATGGGCGATGACCGTGCCGCCAAGCCAGGCGCCGGCCGCATTGCCGAGATTGAAGGCGGCGATGTTGAACGATGAGGCCAGGCTTTGGCCGGCGCCTTGCGCCTTCTCCAGCATCCACATCTGCAGCGGCGCCACGGTGGCGAAGGCGGCCGCGCCGAGCAGGCCGACATAGATCACGGCCATGACCTGGCTGTGGATGGCGAAGCTCATCGTGGCAAGCACCAGCGCCAGCACCACGAGGCTGCCGAGCACCGCCGGCACCAGCCAGCGATCGGCGACCTTGCCGCCGGCGAGATTGCCGGCGATGAGACCGCCGCCGAAGACGAGCAGGATCGGCGACACGGCCGCTTCCCTGAAGCCGCTGATCTCGGTGAGCAACGGGGCGATGTAGGTAAAGACGGCGAAGACGCCGGCATAGCCGAGCACCGTCGTGGCGAGGCCGAGCAGGACGGGCGTGCGGCGCAGCACGGCGAGATCGGTGCGCAAATCGCTCTTCTCGAGCGTTGCGTGGCCGCGCGGCACCAGGGCCAGGATGACGGCGAAGGCGGCGAGGCCGACGGCGGTCACCGCCCAAAAGGTCGCGCGCCAGCCAAAGGCCTGGCCGAGCCAGGTGCCGAAGGGTACGCCGAGGATGTTGGCGATGGTGAGCCCGGTGAACATCAGCGCGATCGCCGAAGCTTTCCTGTTGGGCGCGACCAGGCCAGTGGCGACCACCGAGCCGACGCCGAAGAAAGTGCCATGGGCAAAGGCGGTGATGATACGGGCACCCATCAGGGTCCAGTAATCTGGCGCCAGCGCACAGGCGAGGTTGCCAATCGTGAAGATTGCCATCAACGCCAGCAGCACGGTTTTGCGCGGCCAGTTGCCGGTGGCGATGGTCAACAGGGGTGCACCGATGACAACACCGAGCGCGTAACCCGAGATCAATTGGCCAGCGGCCGAGATCGACACACCAAGATCCTTACTGACATCTATGAGCAGGCCCATGATGACGAATTCGGTGACACCGATGCCAAAGGCGCCGGCAGCGAGGGCATAGAGAGCAAGAGGCATGGCGGTCCCATCTGTCAGCAAAGGACGCCCAGTCCGCGCCCCAGCCCGGAAGATCGTGATCCGCCATGTTGTGAACCAGACTTGCCGAAGGCATATTTCCTGTGAAATAGATTCACAGGTGGCCAGGCCCGATATCAACCGCTCCGGCGAGATCGAAGTCTTCGTATGCGTCGTCGAAGCGGGGAGCTTCTCGGCCGCGGCGCGCCGCCTGCGCATGACACCGTCGGCGGTGAGCAAGCTGATCGCGCGGCTCGAAACACGGCTTGGCGCGCGGCTTGTCAGCCGCTCGACGCGCAAGCTCCAGCTCACGCCGGAAGGGACGTCCTTCTACGACAGCGGCGTGCGCGTCCTGGCTGACCTCGATGCCGCCGAGCGGGAAGCGGCGGCGGGTGCGGCGCCGCGCGGGCGGCTGAGGGTCAATGCCTATGTGCCGTTTGGCCAACACAGGCTAATGGCACTGCTGCCGCGCTTTCTGGCACGGTATCCGGAGATTTTCGTCGAGGCTGTGCTGACCGACAGCGTGATCGATCTGTTGGAAGAGCGCGCCGATGTCGCGATCCGCGCCGGGCCGCTTCGCGAGTCACGGCTGGTGGCGCGCAAGCTCGGCCAGAGCCGGATGGTGGTGGTTGCCGCGCCTGCCTATCTCGAAGCGCGCGGTACGCCGCTGACGCCCGGCGATCTCGGCCGTCACAACATGCTTGCCTTCGGTTTCGTCCGATACATCGACGGCTGGCCGTTCATCGACGCGGCCGGCGCACCGGTCATGGTCCCGATCGCAGGCTCTGCCACGGTGAGCGACGGCGAGGCGATGCGGCTGTCCGCCCTATCAGGGGCGGGCATTGCGCGGCTGGCGCGCTGGCATGTCGAGCCCGACATCGCCGCCGGCCGGCTGGTGCCGCTGCTGGAAGACTTCAACCCCGGCGACGAAGAGCCGACGCATGCCGTCTATGTCGGTCAGGGCAAACACCTGCCTGCACGTGTGCGGGCCTTTCTCGACTTTCTCGCAGAGACCGTCCGGCTGTAGTCGAAGCCGCGCGTCCATGGGACACGCGGCGTCGAAAAGACTGGCTTGCCAGCGGTAGGGCTATGCCTTCGGGACGAAAGGCGCCGGACGACGGCCGGCGCCCTGGCGTTCGACCATCCAGCCGGGATATTCGGCCGGCAAGGCGCTCACTTGGTCCAGCCTGGCGAGGTCGTCGGCATCGAGCTTGAGGCTGGTGGCGGCGAGGTTCTGCTCGAGTTGCTCCATGCGGCTGGCGCCGATGATCACACTCATGACGAAAGGCTTGGCCAGGACACAGCCGAGCGCCACGGTGGCGACGCTGACATCATGTTTCTTGGCGACCTCGCGCATGACGGCGACCGCTGCCCAGGCGCGGTCCTCGTTGACCGGCGGGAAGTTGAAGGACGCGCGGCGGCCCTCGCCGTTGCCCGGCGCGCCGGGGCCATATTTGCCGGACAGCAGCCCGCCGGCCATCGGCGACCATACCATCAGGCCGAGCTTCTCCTCGTTGATCAGCGGTACGATCTCGCGCTCGAGGTCGCGGCCGGCGATCGAATAATAGGACTGGATGGTCTCGAAACGGGCAAAACCCTTGCGGTCGGCGATGCCGAGCGCCTTGGCGATGCGCCAGGCCTGCCAGTTGGACACGCCGACATAGCGGACCTTGCCACTAGTGACGAGATCATCGAGTGCCCGCAGCGTCTCGTCGATCGGCGTCACCGCGTCGGTGCCGTGCAACTGATAGAGATCGATGTGATCGAGCTGCAGCCGTTCGAGGCTGGCATCGACCGAATCCATGATGTGGCCGCGTGAGGAGCCGCGCTGGTTCGGCCCGTCGCCCATGGCGGCATGGACCTTGGTGGCGATGACCACGTTCGACCTGGCAACACGGAGATCTCTAAGCGACTGGCCGAGCAGGCGTTCGGACTCGCCGACGGAATAGACGTCGGCCGTATCGAAGAAGTTGATGCCGGCGGCGATCGAGCGGCCGACGATTTCGTTGACGCCCTTCTGGTCGAGGCTGGCGATCAGGCCCCATTGGGCGTTCTGGCCGGCGGCGCCGAAGGTCATGGTGCCGAGGCAAAGTTCGGAGACGAAAAGCCCGGTATTTCCAAGCTGATTATAACGCATCGTGATGCTCCAGGAGGATGTGGTGACATCCGGACAAATAGGAACGGTACGTTTCGTTTCAAGGCGCTGGGGTAATGAACTAGCCGGGCTGGCCTAAGCGACTACCGGTTGCCGAAGATCGCCGAACCCACGCGGACGCTGGTAGCACCGAAGGCGATCGCGATCTCGTAATCGCCGGACATGCCCATCGACAGTTTGGCGACGCCGGCCTCTCTCGCCATTTTTTCCAGCAGTGCGAAATGCGGTCCGGGATTCTCGTCCGCCGGCGGAATACACATAAGGCCTTCGACGGCGAGGCCATGAACTTCCCGGCAGCGCTTGACGAAGGCGACCGCCTCGCGCGGTTCGATGCCGGCTTTCTGCGGTTCGGAACCGGTATTCACCTGAACATAGAGCTTTGGCGCACGGCCTTGCCTGGCAATTTCCTTGGCTAGCTCGGCGGCGATCTTGTCGCGGTCGATGGTCTCGATGACGTCGAACAGCGCCACCGCCTCCCTCGCCTTGTTCGACTGCAGCGGGCCGATCAGGTGTAGTTCGATATCGGGAAAAGCCTTCTTCAGCGCTGGCCATTTGCCTTGTGCTTCCTGGACGCGGTTCTCGCCGAAGACGCGTTGGCCGGCCTCGATCACCGGCTGGATATCGAGGGCGTCGAAGGTCTTGGAGACCGCCACCAGCGTCACCGCGCCGGCTTCACGGCCGGCCTCCTGCTCGGCGGCGGCGATCTTCGCCTTGACCGCGAAAAACTGCTGAACGGTGTCGCCCATATGCAAATCCCGCTGTTTGACTCGCGTTTTTGTCAGCCGCGACGCCCATATGGTTGACGGGTTTGCCAAACCATGGTGAACACCCGGACCACATTTCGTGAACTGCCGGGCTCTTGCCCGCAGTTCGCATGCTTTTAAGTGAAAAACGTCCCATGGCAACCGAACGATACAATCCGCGCGCGTCAGAACCCAAATGGCAGAAGGTCTGGGCCGAAAAGAAGCTTTTCGAAGCGCACAATGACGATCCGCGCCCGAAATACTACGTGCTGGAGATGTTCCCCTATCCGTCGGGGCGCATCCATATCGGCCATACCCGCAATTATACGATGGGCGACGTGGTGGCGCGCTACAAGCGGGCCAAGGGCTTCAACGTGCTGCATCCGATGGGCTGGGACGCCTTCGGCATGCCGGCCGAGAACGCGGCCATGCAGAACAAGGTCCATCCCAAGGAGTGGACCTACCAGAACATCGCCACCATGCGCGAGCAGCTCAAGGTGATGGGCCTGTCGCTGGACTGGGCGCGCGAATTCGCCACCTGCGACGTAGATTATTACCACCGCCAGCAGATGCTGTTCCTCGACTTCGTCGCGAAGGGGCTGGTGACGCGCAAATCTTCCAAGGTCAACTGGGACCCGGAGGACATGACGGTGCTCGCCAACGAGCAGGTCATCGACGGGCGCGGCTGGCGCTCCGGCGCGCTGGTCGAACAGCGCGAGCTGACGCAATGGTTCTTCAAGATCACCGACTTCGCGCAGGACCTGCTGGATTCATTGGACGGCCTCGACGAATGGCCCGAAAAAGTGAAGCTGATGCAGCAGAACTGGATCGGCCGTTCGGAAGGCTTGCTGATCCGCTGGCCGCTGGCCTCGAAAATTGCCGGCGAGCATGAGTTGGAGGTCTACACGACGCGGCCCGACACCATTTTCGGCGCCTCGTTCATGGCGATCGCCGCTGATCACCCGCTGGCCAAGAAGGCCGCGGAGACCAATCCGGCGCTGGCGAAGTTCATTGATGAAGTGCGCCATATGGGCACTTCGGTGGCGTCTCTCGAGACGGCCGAGAAGAAGGGCTTCGACACCGGTATCCGCGTCGTCCATCCCTTCGACGATACCTGGACGCTGCCGGTCTATGTCGCCAATTTCGTGCTGATGGAATACGGCACCGGCGCCATCTTCGGCTGCCCGGCGCATGACCAGCGCGACCTCGACTTCGCCAACAAATACGGCCTGCCGGTGGTACCGGTGGTGATGCCGGACGGCGAGAACCCGTCGGCTTTCCAGATCATCGACGAGGCCTATGTCGACGATGGCGCGATGATCAATTCGCGCTTCCTCGACGGCATGAAGCCGGACCGGGCTTTCGACGAGGTCGCGAACCTGCTGGAACAGAAGACGATCGGCGACCGGCCGATGGCCCAGCGCAAGGTGAATTTCCGCCTGCGCGACTGGGGCATTTCGCGCCAGCGCTACTGGGGCTGCCCGATCCCGATGATCCATTGCGAGGATTGCGGCGTGGTGCCGGTGCCGAAGGCCGACCTACCGGTCAAGCTGCCGGACGACGTCGATTTCGACCGGCCAGGCAATCCGCTCGACCGTCACCCGACATGGCGGCATGTGAAGTGCCCGCAATGCGGCAAGGACGCGCGGCGCGAAACCGACACGATGGACACGTTCGTCGATTCGTCCTGGTACTTCGCCCGCTTCACGGCGCCCTGGGCCCATGAGCCGACCGATCCCAGAGCAGCGAACGAGTGGCTGGCCGTCGATCAGTATATTGGCGGTATCGAGCATGCGATCCTGCATCTGCTCTATTCGCGCTTCTTCACCCGCGCCATGCGCGAGACCGGCCATGTCGACCTGGCCGAGCCGTTCAAGGGCCTGTTCACGCAAGGCATGGTGGTGCACGAAACCTACCGTGTCGGCTCGGCATCGAATGGCCGCTGGCTGGCGCCGACCGAAGTGCGTCTGGAGGAAGTCGACGGCAAGCGCCGCGCCATCGACGTCGCCACGGGCGAGGCGGTCACCATCGGCCCGCTCGAGAAGATGTCGAAGTCGAAAAAGAACACGGTGAGCCCGGAAGACATCACCGATGGCTACGGCGCTGACACGGCGCGCTGGTTCATGCTGTCGGATTCACCGCCCGAACGCGATGTCGAGTGGACCGACGAAGGTGCCGCCGGCGCACATCGTTTCATGCAGCGCATCTGGCGCCTGGTGTCGACGGCGGCCGAGACGCTGGCAGGGGTCACACCCAAGGCGGTCAATGACGGCGAGGCCGGAGCGGTTTCCAAGGCCGCGCACAAGATCCTGAAGGCGGTCGGCGAAGACATCGAGAAGCTCGCCTTCAACCGTGCCATCGCCCGCATCTATGAACTGGCCAACGCGCTGACCACCCCGCTCAACGAGGTGGCGGAAGCCAAGGCCGATCCGGCGCTGAAAAACGCCTGCCGCGAGGCCGTCGAGATCATGGTGCACCTGATCGCGCCTGTCATGCCGCACCTTGCCGAAGAGTGCTGGGAGACGCTGGGCGGCAGCGATCTGGTGGCCGAACGGCCGTGGCCGGTCTTCGATCCGGCGCTGGTCGTCGACAATGAAGTCACCTATCCGGTACAGGTCAACGGTAAGAAGCGGGGGGATTTGACAATTGCCCGCGACGCGGACCAAGGTGCGGTCGAAAAAGCGGTCTTGGCTCTCGACTTCGTGCAGAAGGCACTTGAAGGCAAGACTCCGCGCAAGGTGATCATCGTGCCGCAGAGGATCGTCAATGTCGTTGCCTGATCGGGAAAAGACAGAGTTGAGCCGTTTGCTGCGCCGCATCGCGCTTGCCGGTCTTGTCGGCTCGCTTGCGCTCGTCTCGGCCTGTCAGGTGCGGCCGCTCTATTCGAGCGCGCCGCTGTCGACCGGCTCCACAGCCAATGCCGAGCTGGCGTCGATCGCCGTCAAGCCGGTCCGGACGCGTTATGCCCAGCAGGTGCGCAACAATCTGATCTTTGGGTTCGGGCGCGGTGCCGGCGAACCGGCTTCGGCACTTTATTCGCTCGATCTCGGCGTGACCGAAGCCGTTGAATCCTCGGCACTCGTCCAGGTTGGAACCGATCAAGACGAGCCGACCGCCGGTTCGGTGACGCTGACCGCCGGCTACACGCTGACCGATGCGAAAACCGGCGCGGTGATCGCGGTCGGCAGGCGGGCGATCACCTCGTCCTTCGACAGGCCGCGTCAGGAATTTGCCTCCTACCGGGCGCAGATCGACGCCGAGAACCGTGCCGCGCGCGAACTGGCCGAGGCCCTGCAACTGTCAATCGCGCAGGATCTGGCCCGACACGGCAAGGCAGCCAGCTAGCGCCACTCTTCGTTCACGAAAGACGTCCCGTCGATCCTGGTGCCCCCGGCTGTTTTCCGATGGCCAAGGGCCGGCGCTTGCACATGCTCGGCCCGCATATGTGGATGATCGTCGAATACGATCCAGCGCTCGAATCTGTATCGTTCGGCATCGCCGCGAAAGATATTTTTCGCTCGCTCCAACGGCACTGACGGAAGCAACTGTTAACCACTCGCTCCCTATTGCTCAGCAGACGTTCCACAGTGAGTCTTGAGCATGGAAGCCAGGCGTTTTTCTCGGGTCAATTCGTTGCACACAGCTTCGCCCGATGACCCCGAAAGGGAGCGCTCCGGCGGCCCGCACGGCAAGGTGGATGTCCGCCAATCCGGTGCTTCCCATGCGGGCCAGTCCGGACGGGTAGCCGATCCCGGCGACGACCGCAGACCCTCCGTCGGGCCGAATGGAAAACCCGCGGCGGACAATGCTTTCCCGCAGGGCTACACCGAAAGCCCCGCCTGGCAAGAGTATTTTTTCCTTGCGCCCAATGTGCGTTTTACACGCACGCCGGACTATGAACCCAAGCATCGCCAACCGCATGACGAGGTTGCCGCGCAGGGCGATCCGCAGGCGCCCCCAACGCAGCAGGTCGGGCCTGGCGCCGTCATGCATCGCGGACCGTCACCGGCCGCGTCCGCTCAGCCGGCGCGCGGCGGCGAGACGTCGCAAGGTGTTCAGCCGACGGCTCCGAAGATGCCCGCAACGGCACGAGCGGCCACGCGCCCGGCGCCCGTTGTCGTGAATGGCGCGCCGGTCAGAACAGCCACCGCTGAAAAAGCCCGGCGGCCCTATCTTTCGGATCACGCCTTCTTCGAGGGCTTGGCTCCGCTTCTGGTTGACGTGACGTCGCCGCCCCGCTCAGTCAGCCCGGTTTCGCGTGTACCGGTCGCGGCAGCGCCGGTCGCTGCGGCACGGGCCGACATCTCCGCGTCCGCCGTGGCCGATGTCACCACCTTGTTCCGTGTCATCGAATGCCTTCCGGGCCAGGCCTCGTCCGCACTGCCGGACGTCTTTCCGGCCAACTCCAACAAGGCCTTGGTCGAGCCGTCCGTTCCGGCGGGCAGGGCTGTCCGGCAGGGCCGGACGACGGCAGTGGTCGCATCTGCCGCAAGCAGCGCCGCCCCACTTGTGCAGCGCGTGGAGGAAACCGTTGCCACCGTGCGCGGGCCGTCGCTGCCCATGGCTGGCAAGGTTGCGCGGCCGGTGACGGGCGAAAGCTACGAGGTTCCCTCGAAGGAACTGCTGCAGCAGCCGCCGGAAGGGCAAGGCTTCTACATGTCGCAGGAGCGGCTCGAGCAGAATGCCGATCTCCTGGAAAGCGTGCTGGAGGATTTCGGTGTTCGCGGCGAGATCATCCACGTTCGCCCTGGCCCGGTCGTTACCCTCTACGAGTTCGAGCCGGCGCCAGGTGTCAAGTCGTCGCGCGTCATTGGCCTCGCCGACGATATCGCCCGCTCCATGTCGGCGGTCTCGGCGCGCGTCGCCGTCGTGCCCGGCCGCAATGTCATCGGTATCGAGCTGCCGAACGAGACCCGCGAAACCGTCTATTTCCGCGAACTGATCGAATCGCAGGGCTTCCGCAAGACCAGCTGCAAGCTGGCGCTTTGCCTTGGCAAAACGATCGGCGGCGAACCTGTCATTGCCGAGCTGGCGAAAATGCCGCACCTGCTCGTCGCCGGCACCACCGGCTCCGGCAAGTCGGTCGCCATCAACACCATGATCCTGTCGCTGCTCTACCGGCTGAAGCCGGAAGAATGCCGGCTGATCATGGTCGACCCGAAAATGCTTGAGCTCTCCGTATATGACGGTATCCCGCACCTTCTGACCCCCGTCGTCACGGATCCCAAGAAGGCCGTTACCGCGCTCAAATGGGCGGTGCGCGAGATGGAGGATCGCTATCGCAAGATGGCGCGGCTCGGCGTGCGCAACATCGACGGCTACAATGAGCGCGCCGCCCAAGTCCGCGACAAGGGCGAGACGGTCGTCATGACCGTGCAGGCCGGCTTCGAGAAGGGCACCGGCGAGCCGCTGTTCGAACAGCAGGAAATCGATCTCGCGCCGATGCCCTACATCGTCGTCATCGTCGACGAGATGGCCGACCTCATGATGGTTGCCGGCAAGGAGATCGAAGGCGCCATCCAGCGCCTGGCGCAGATGGCGCGCGCCGCCGGCATCCACCTGATCATGGCAACGCAGCGGCCTTCGGTCGATGTCATCACCGGCACGATCAAGGCCAATTTCCCGACCCGCATCTCCTTTCAGGTCACCTCCAAGATCGACAGCCGCACCATCCTGGGCGAGCAGGGCGCCGAGCAACTGCTCGGCCAGGGCGACATGCTGCACATGATGGGCGGCGGGCGCATCGCCCGTGTGCACGGCCCCTTTGTTTCCGACGCCGAGGTCGAGCATGTCGTGGCGCATCTGAAGGCGCAGGGCCGTCCCGAATATCTGGAGACCGTGACGGCCGACGAGGATGAAGAGGAAGAGGAGGGCGACCAGGGTCCGGTCTTCGACAAGGGAGCCGTTGCCGCCGAGGATGGCGATCCCAGCTATGACGAAGCGGTCAAGGTGGTGTTGCGCGACAAGAAATGTTCGACGTCCTACATCCAGCGCCGCCTCGGCATCGGCTACAACCGCGCGGCTTCACTGGTCGAACGCATGGAGAAGGAGGGTCTGGTCGGCGCACCCAACCATGTCGGCAAGCGCGAGATCATGGCGGGCAAGCGCCCGTCGCCTATCGCGCCACCCGACGACGGCACGGACTGATCGGGCGGTCAGCTCTTGATCCGCAGCGTATGAAAAAGGCCGGTTGCCCGGCCTTTCTTCGTATCTGGTGTGGGACCGCTCAGCCGATCTTCTGGCCGGTCTTGGCCCAATCGGCGAGGAAGGCGGCCAGGCCCTTGTCGGTCAGCGGATGGTTGACCAGCGCCTTCAGCGTCGCCGGCGGCGCGGTGATGACGTCGGCGCCGATGAGAGCCGCCTGCTTGACGTGGTTCACCGTGCGCACGGAAGCGGTCAGGATCTCGGTCTGGAAATCGTAATTGTCGTAGATCTGACGGATCTCCTGGATCAGCTCCATGCCGTCCGAGCCGGTGTCGTCGATGCGGCCGACGAAGGGCGAGATGAAGGACGCGCCGGCCTTGGCCGCGAGCAGCGCCTGGGTGGCCGAGAAGCACAGCGTGACGTTGACCATGCGGTTCATCTCGGTGCGGATCGTCTTGCAGGCCTTCAGGCCGTCCAGCGTCAGCGGCACCTTGATGGCAATATTGGGCGCGATCTTGGCCAGCACCTCGGCCTCGGCCATCATCTGCTTGAACTCGGTCGCCACGACCTCGGCCGAGACCGGGCCTTCGACGATGTCGCAGATCTGCTTGGTGACCTCGATGATCTTGCCGCCCGATTTCAGGATCAGGGAGGGATTGGTGGTGACGCCATCGAGCAGTCCCAGATCGTTCAGTTCCTTGATCTCTTTGATATCGGCGGTGTCGGCAAAAAATTTCATGGCGGGTCTCCTGACGATTTCGTCGTGCTTGGGAAGGCACGTTCAGCGTTGCTCTTTGATCTAGACCAAAGTCAGGGCAAGGTCACGCCTCATGATCGAAGATTCGCCCTTTGTCGTGGCCGCGCCGGTGCTGGTGCCGATGCCGGCCGAACGCCCCTACACCTATGCCGTGCCGGCCGGCATGCGCGTGGTGCCGGGTTCGATCGTGCGCGTGCCGCTCGGGCCGCGCCAGGTCGCCGGCATTGTCTGGGACGGCGTTGTCGAGCAGGTCGATGCCAGGAAATTGCGCCCGATCGAGCAGGTTTTCGACTGTCCGCCAATCGACCGCGCCATGCGCCGCTTCGTTGACTGGGTGGCGCAGTACACGCTGTCGCCGCCGGGCATGGTGGCGCGCATGCTGCTCAGGGCGCCGGAGGCCTTTGATCCCGAACCCTGGATCGAAGGGCTTCAGCGCACCCTGCTCGTGCCCGATCGGATGACCGATGCCAGGGCCCGCGTGCTGGAGACGGCCGAAGGCGGGCTGGCCTGGACGCGCTCCGGGCTCGCGCACGCCGCGGGCGTATCGTCGACGGTGATCGAGGGGCTGAAAGCGCAAGGCGTGTTCGAGACGGTGATGATCCCGCCGCGCCCGGTGGTGGCCGCGCCTGATCCCAGCTATGCCGTTCCCGAACTGATGCCGGACCAGAACGAGGCCGCGTCGATGCTGCGCGCCAATGTCGCGGCCGGCGAGTTCAATGTCACGTTGCTCGACGGCGTCACCGGTTCGGGCAAGACGGAGGTTTATTTCGAGGCGGTGGCGGCCGCGCTCGAGCAGGGCAAGCAGGTGCTTATCCTGCTGCCGGAAATCGCCTTGACGCACGCCTTTCTCGAACGCTTCCAGCAACGTTTCGGCGCCAAGCCGGGCGAATGGCATTCGGATTTGCCACCGCGAATGCGTGAAAAAGTCTGGCGGCAAGTGGCGGAAGGCGGCGTGCGCGTCGTTGCCGGCGCGCGCTCGGCGCTGTTCCTGCCGTTCCGGGAGCTTGGCCTGATCGTCGTCGACGAGGAGCACGACCCCGCCTACAAGCAGGAAGACCGCGTCTTCTACAATGCGCGAGACATGGCTGTCGTGCGCGGCCATATAGGCGGCTTCCCCGTGGTCCTGGCATCGGCGACGCCGTCGGTCGAGAGCCGGGTCAATGCCAGCCAGGGCCGTTATGCCAGGGCTGTGCTTTCCGCCCGCTTCGCTGAGGCGGCACTTCCCGATCTCAAGTCGATCGACATGCGCCGCGCCCCGCCCGCCCGTGGCGGCTTCCTGTCGCCGGTGCTGATCGACCATATGCGCCGGACGCTGGAGAAGAAGGAGCAGTCGCTGCTGTTTCTCAACCGGCGTGGCTATGCGCCGCTGACGCTGTGCCGGGTCTGCGGCCATCGCTTCGGCTGTCCGGTGTGCTCGGCCTGGCTGGTCGAACACCGCTTTCGCGGCCAGTTGGTGTGTCATCACTGCGGTCACAATGAGCGCCGTCCCGAAGCCTGCCCGGAATGCGGCACGCTCGACCATCTGGTGGCTTGCGGGCCGGGGGTCGAACGCATCGCCGAGGAGGTCGTGACGCATTTCCCGGACGCGCGCACCATCGTGCTGTCCTCGGACATAATGGGCGGTGTACGACGATTGCGGCTGGAGCTGGAGGCAATCGCCAATGGCGAGGCCGATATCGTCATCGGCACGCAACTGGTCGCCAAGGGCCACAATTTCCCGAACATGACGCTGGTCGGTGTCGTCGACGCCGATCTCGGCCTTGCCAATGGCGATCCGCGGGCCGCCGAGCGCACGTTTCAGCTGCTCAGCCAGGTGACCGGCCGTGCCGGCCGCACCGGCAAGAAGAGCCTTGGCCTGCTGCAGACCTTCCAGCCCGACCATCCGGTGATGCGGGCGATCGTCTCAGGCGATGCCGAGTCTTTCTACCAGCGCGAGATTTCGGAGCGCGAACGCGCTGCCTTGCCGCCCTTCGGCCGGTTGGCCGGCGTCATCGTCAGCGCGGTGACGCGGGCGGAAGCGGAAGGCCATGCACGCGGCCTGCGCCGCGCGGCACCGGAAGCGTCGGACCTGTTCGTGCTCGGGCCGGCGGAAGCCCCGCTGTCGCTGCTCGGCGGCCGCCACCGCTTCCGCCTGCTGATCCAGGGCGAACGGCGCGCCGACATGCAAGGTTTTATCAGAGCCATGCTCGCCAACGGACCGAAGCAGCGCGGCTCGGTCCGGGTGCAGGTTGACATCGACCCCCAGAGTTTTTTGTAGGGCGCAATTTCAGCTACAGTTGTCTCGGCGAGAGAAACGGAAAGACCACATGAAAACCCTTGGCTTGCTCGGTGGCATGAGCTGGGAATCGACCGCGATCTACTACCGCCTGCTCAACGAGATCGTGCGCGAGCGCCTTGGCGGCTTACATTCGGCGAAGCTGCTGCTCTGGTCGTTCGATTTTTCCGAGATTGCCGAGCGGCAGCATCATGGCGACTGGGACGGCGCCGGCGCGCTGCTGACCGATGCCGCGCGCAAGCTCGAGGCCGGCGGTGCGGAAGGTCTGCTCTTGTGCACCAACACCATGCATAAGCTGGCCGACCAGGTGCAGACGTCAGTGTCGATCCCGCTGATCCATATCGCTGATGCCACGGCGGCCGCGATCAGGCAGGCCGGTTTGCAGCGCCCGGCGCTGCTGGCGACGCGGTTCACCATGGAGCAGGACTTCTACAAGGGCCGGCTTGCCGACAAATATGGCCTCTCGCCAGTGGTGCCCGATGACGCCGGGCGCGACATGGTCCATCGCGTCATCTACGAGGAACTCTGCCAGGGCGTTGTCTCCGAAGCTTCGAAGGCCGCCTATGTCGCCGAGGCAAACCGCCTTCGCCGCGAAGAGGCCGCCGACAGCCTGATCATGGGCTGCACCGAGATCACCATGCTGATCGGCCAGGGCGATTTCGACATTCCGGTTTTCGACACGACGCGCATCCATGCCGAGGCGGCGGTGGAATTCGCGCTCGGTTGATGCGCGTCTCCTAAAGTGGCTGGAGCCATCTGGCGCGGCATTTTTCCTTCGCTAGAATGCCCGCGATTTCAAAGCAGACTTTTCGAGGGGACACGATGGATTTTGCGCTTCCATGGCCGACGAGCCAGGGCGAATGGCTGGCCTGGTCGAGCGCGGTCTTCACCGTGCTGCTCGGCCTTCTGTTCTTCCTGGCGCCGGGCCTGGCGTTCCGCATCCTGCGCCTGCAGGCCAAACCCGAGAAGGCGGCGGCGATCGCCGAAGGCCGAGGCCGCATGTCGGGCTTCTATCTAGGGGTCGGCTTGTGCTGCATCCTGCTCGCGCAGCCGCTGGTCTACATGGCGCTCGGCTTCTCCTGGCTGTTCACCGCCTTCGGCCGGCTGCTGTCGATGATGTCGGATGGCGCCAATACACCTTTCAATTGGGTTTCCATCGTGGTGGAACTGGCGCTCGCGGCCTTGCCGCTCGCCTTTGCCTTCGGCTTTGTGCCCTGAATCCAAGGGTATTCCGGCGCGCAGGACCCGAGTCTTTCGCCGGATGCGACAATAGTGCCTGAAAACCATGCGGAACGACGCATTGCGGTCTTAAAATGCCTGTGCTAGACGGCAATCGACTTTCGGCCGGGGATAGCGGAAGCCGCGCCTCCGTGCTTGGAAAAATGCAGTAAGGTCAAAGATTTAGCCAGAGTTTTTGCTCGCGCCAACAATCTGCGGCCTGTCAGACAAGAGAAAAGACGGTCCGTGGCCCAATCGTCATCGCCAATCTCAGGTGTCGCAGAGCGCTATGCCGGTTCGCTGTTCGAACTGGCATCGCAGTCAAATTCCGTGGCCAAGGTCGAGGCCGACCTGAACGGTTTCGAGGCCATGCTGGCGGGCAGCCCGGACCTCACCCGGCTGATCAACAGCCCGGTATTCTCCAGCGAGGACCAGGCCAAGGCCATCGCGGCGATCGCCGACAAGGCCGGCATCACCGGCCTGACTGGCAATTTCCTGCGCGTCGTCGCCAAGAACCGCCGCCTGTTCGCGGTGCCCGGCATGATCAAGGCATTCCGCCAGATCGCCGCTGAGCACCGTGGCGAGGCTGCTGCTGAAGTGACGTCGGCGCATGAGCTGACCGCAGCCCAGCAGACCGAACTCAAGGCGGCGCTGAAGAGCGTTGCCGGCAAGGACGTGGCCATTTCCGTCACCGTCGACCCGTCGCTGCTCGGCGGACTAGTGGTCAAGATGGGCTCGCGCCAGATCGATACGTCGCTCAAAACCAAACTCAATTCGCTCAAGCTTGCACTGAAAGAGGTCGGCTGATGGACATCCGCGCCGCGGAAATTTCCGCAATTCTGAAAGACCAGATTAAGAATTTCGGCAAGGAGGCCGAGGTCTCCGAAGTCGGACAGGTGCTGTCCGTCGGTGACGGTATCGCCCGCGTTTACGGTCTCGACAATGTCCAGGCCGGCGAAATGGTCGAATTCCCCGGCGGCATCCGCGGCATGGCGCTCAATCTCGAAGCCGACAATGTCGGCGTCGTCATCTTCGGCGCCGACCGCGACATCAAGGAAGGCGACACCGTCAAGCGCACCGGCGCCATCGTCGACGCGCCTGTCGGCCCCGGCCTGCTCGGCCGCGTCGTCGACGCGCTCGGCAACCCGATCGACGGCAAAGGCCCGATCAAGGCGATCGAGCGCAAGCGCGTCGACGTCAAGGCGCCCGGCATCATCCCGCGCAAGTCGGTGAACGAGCCGATGTCGACCGGCCTCAAGGCCATCGATGCGCTGATCCCGGTCGGCCGCGGTCAGCGCGAGCTGGTCATCGGCGATCGCCAGACCGGCAAGACCGCCATCATCCTCGACACGATGCTCAACCAGAAGTCGGTGCACGACAACGGTCCTGAGAAGGAAAAGCTCTACTGCGTCTACGTCGCCGTCGGCCAGAAGCGCTCGACCGTCGCGCAGTTCGTCAAGGTGCTGGAAGAGCGCGGCGCGCTCGAATATTCGATCATCGTCGCCGCCACCGCGTCCGATCCGGCGCCGATGCAGTTCCTGGCGCCGTTCACGGCCTGCACCATGGGCGAATATTTCCGCGACAACGGCATGCATGCGCTGATCAGCTATGACGATCTGTCGAAGCAGGCCGTGGCCTATCGCCAGATGTCGCTGTTGCTGCGCCGTCCGCCGGGCCGCGAAGCCTATCCGGGCGACGTCTTCTACCTGCACTCGCGCCTGCTCGAGCGCGCTGCCAAGCTCAACGACGACCTGGGTGGCGGCTCGCTGACCGCGCTGCCGGTCATCGAAACGCAGGCCAACGACGTGTCGGCCTACATTCCGACCAACGTGATCTCGATCACCGACGGCCAGATCTTCCTCGAAACCAACCTGTTCTTCCAGGGCATCCGTCCGGCCGTCAACGTCGGCCTGTCGGTGTCGCGCGTCGGTTCCTCGGCGCAGATCAAGGCGATGAAGCAGGTTGCCGGCTCGATCAAGGGCGAGCTCGCGCAGTACCGCGAAATGGCGGCTTTCGCGCAGTTCGGCTCGGATCTCGATGCCGCCACGCAGCGCCTGCTCAACCGCGGCTCGCGCCTGACCGAACTGTTGAAGCAGCCGCAGTTCTCGCCGCTGAAGACGGAAGAGCAGGTCGCGGTGATCTTCGCCGGCGTCAACGGCTATCTCGACAAGCTGCCGGTCAACCAGGTCGGCAAGTTCGAGCACGGCCTGCTCAGCCACATGCGTTCGGCCGGCAAGGACGTCCTCGAGGCCATCCGCAAGGAAAAGGCGCTGTCGGACGATCTGCGCGCCAAGCTGAAGGCCGAGATCGACGCCTTCGCCAAGACCTTCGCCTGAGCGAAGTGCAAGTCGGGATCAGGTTTGAAGCATGCCTTCATTAAAAGACCTTCGTAACCGTATCGCCTCGGTCAAGGCGACGCAGAAGATCACCAAGGCGATGCAGATGGTCGCCGCGGCGAAGCTGCGCCGTGCGCAAGAGGCGGCGGAAGCGGCGCGTCCCTACTCGGAGCGCATGGGTTCCGTCCTGGCCAACATCACCCAGGCTGTCGGTGGCGGTGGCGATGCCCCGGCGCTGATGGCGGGAACCGGCAAGGATGATGTGCATCTGCTCGTCGTCTGCACAGCCGAGCGCGGCCTGTGCGGCGGCTTCAATTCGCAGATCGCCCGTCATGCCCGCGACCATATCCGCCGACTTCTGGCCGATGGCAAGCAGGTCAAGATCATCTGCGTCGGCAAGAAGGGTTTCGACATACTGCGCCGCGACTATGCCGCGATGATCATCGAGCGCGTCGATCTGCGCGAGGTAAAGACGCTCGGCTTCGTCAATGCCGATGCGATCGCCCGCAAGGTTATCCACCTGTTCAACGAGGGCGCCTTCGACGTCTGCACGCTGTTCTATTCGCAGTTCAAGTCGGTGATCAGCCAGGTTCCGACCGCGCAGCAGATCATTCCGGCAGCGTCCGCCTCTTCGGCTCGGCCCGAGTCGACGGATGGCGCCAGCGCCGTCTACGAGTATGAGCCGGAGCCGGGCGAAATCCTGTCCGACCTCATCCCGCGCAATATCGCGGTGCAGGTTTTCCGCGCGCTGCTCGAAAACGCGGCGGGCGAAATGGGCGCCAAGATGAGCGCCATGGACAATGCGACGCGCAACGCCGGTGAGATGATCAACAAACTGTCGATCACCTACAACCGCCAGCGGCAGGCACAGATCACCAAGGAACTGATCGAAATCATTTCGGGCGCCGAGGCGCTCTAGGCGCGGTCCGCGGGTCATGGCCCGCGAATCGGACCGCGTGAGAAACAAAGGACGAAAAGGGTAAAGACGATGGCGAAAGCAGCGACCCCGCAGAAGGCAATCCCGAAGGCAGCAGCCCCGGCCAAGGCTCCGGCAGCGGCGGCAAAGGCGGCCCCGGCCAAGGCAGCAGCAGCGCCGGCCAAGGCCGCCGCTGCCAGGACCCAGGCCGTGGCCACCAGGGCCACCGGCGTTGTCGGCAAGGTCCGCCAGGTCATCGGCGCGGTCGTCGACGTGCAGTTCGGCGAGCATCTGCCGCCGATCCTGAACGCGCTCGAGACCGACAATGTCGGCAACCGCCTGGTGCTCGAAGTTGCCCAGCATCTCGGTGAAAACACCGTGCGCTGCATCGCCATGGACTCCACCGAAGGTCTGGTGCGCGGCCAGGAAGTGCGCGACACCGGCGGCCCGATCGCCGTGCCGGTCGGCCCGGGCATGCTCGGCCGCATCATCAACGTCATCGGCGAGCCGGTCGACGAAGCAGGCCCGGTCGACGCGGTCGAATTGCGCTCGATCCATCAGCCGGCTCCGGCCTATATCGAACAATCGACGGAAGCGCAGATCCTGATCACCGGCATCAAGGTGCTCGACCTGTTGGCTCCCTACGCCAAGGGCGGCAAGATCGGCCTGTTCGGCGGCGCCGGCGTCGGCAAGACCGTGCTGATCCAGGAATTGATCAACAACATTGCCAAGGCGCATGGTGGTTACTCGGTGTTCGCCGGCGTCGGCGAGCGCACCCGCGAAGGCAACGACCTTTATCACGAGTTCATCGAATCCGGCGTCAACAAGAAGGGCGGCGGCGAAGGCTCGAAGGCGGCGCTGGTGTACGGCCAGATGAACGAGCCGCCGGGCGCGCGCGCCCGCGTCGGCCTGACCGGCCTGACGGTTGCCGAATATTTCCGCGACCAGGGCCAGGACGTGCTGTTCTTCGTCGACAACATCTTCCGCTTCACGCAGGCGGGTTCTGAAGTGTCGGCGCTGCTCGGCCGTATCCCGTCGGCCGTGGGCTATCAGCCGACGCTCGCCACCGACATGGGCGCGCTGCAGGAACGCATCACCACCACCACCAAGGGCTCGATCACCTCGGTGCAGGCGATCTACGTGCCGGCCGATGACTTGACCGACCCGGCGCCGGCGACCTCATTCGCTCACCTTGACGCGACGACGACGCTGAACCGTTCGATCGCCGAAAAGGGCATTTATCCGGCCGTCGATCCGCTGGACTCGACCTCGCGCATGCTCGACCCGCTGGTCGTCGGCGACGAGCACTATGGCGTCGCCCGCCAGGTGCAGTCGATCCTCCAGCGCTACAAGTCGCTGCAGGACATCATCGCCATCCTGGGCATGGACGAGCTCTCGGAAGAGGACAAGCAGACGGTGGCCCGCGCCCGCAAGATCGAGCGCTTCCTGTCGCAGCCGTTCTTCGTCGCTGAAGTGTTCACCGGCGCGCCGGGCAAGCTGGTCGACCTCGCCGACACCATCAAGGGCTTCAAGGGCCTCTGCAACGGCGATTATGACCACCTGCCGGAAGCCGCCTTCTACATGGTCGGCGGCATCGACGAAGCGGTCGAGAAGGCACAGCGCCTCGCGGCTGAAGCGGCGTAATTCAAGCGAATAGGGAGTAGTGAGTAGTGAGTAGAGAATAGCAGATGTGACCAAGGGGCCTTTGCACCCCTTCACTACTGACTACTCACTATTCCCTACCTGCTAAGTTGATATGGCTGAAGCTTTCAAGTTCGAACTGGTCTCTCCGGAGCGCCTGCTGGTTTCCGCCGAGGTCGAATCCGTCGTTATTCCAGGCGCCGAAGGCGAGATGACCGTCATGGCCCATCATGCGCCGGTCATGACCACGATCAAGCCGGGCGTCGTCACGGTGAAGAACGCCTCGGGCGGCGAAGAACGCTATGTCGTGTTCGGTGGCTTCGCCGACATCGTTCCGGCCGGCTGCACGCTGCTGGCGGAATCGGCCGTCGCGGTGAAGGATGTCGACCGCGCCGATCTCGCCCGCCGCATCCAGGAAGCCAGGGAAGACGCCGTGGACGCCAAGGACGACCAGGCGCGCAGCAAGGCGGAGCAGTTCCTTGGCCAGCTCACCACGCTGGAAGGCGCCATCCTGCCGGCCTGAACTTCAATTCAGAAGCGAAGTGAAAAGCGGGGCACTTGCCTCGCTTTTTTGTTTTGTTCGAGCGGCGAGAATTCAGCTATGGCGGCGATGCTGTAGCGCCGGCATCAAAGTCCTCTATCGCCTGCTGATCCGTGCCAGCTTCGCCTTACGGCCCTTCGCCCTCTATGCCGAGCGCAGCAAAGGCCAAAGTCGTGCCGTCCCGCCGCAGGTGGACGAGGTGGACGGCCACGAGTTCGATCAGCGTCTGGCGTTCGGTGTGATCCCGGGCGAAGCCGGTCAGATCGAACACCGCCGTCACGGTTTCGTTCGCCGGCAGCTGCTGGTCCAAAAGCGCCGTCAGCGGAGCATCGAGCGGATCGGTGAAATGGCCCTCCGGCAAGCTCTTTCCGCGCGCCGCGCAGGCCGCGATCCAGGCTGCCACCACCAGCGTGAGATGGACCAGCTCGGTGCCGGCTTCGAGGCACTCGATAGCCGAAGCGATGATGCGCTGTGGCAGTTTCTGGCTGCCGTCATTGGCGATCTGCGCCGTGCGGTGGGCAAGTGCCGTGTTCGAAAAACGTTCGGCGAGCTCGGTCGTATAGGCTGATGTGTCGAGGCCGGCATCATCCGGCAATGTCGATACGGCCTCCTCCCATAGCGCATCGACGAACTGCCTTATCGCCGGATCGGCGAAGGCGCGATCGACCGTGGCGTGGCCGCTGAGCAGGCCGAGATAGGCGATGCCCGAATGCGCGCCGTTGAGCAGCCTCAGCTTCATGTCCTCGAAAGGGGCGACATCGCCGACCATGGTGACGCCGAATTTTTCCCAAGCCGGACGGCCGGCCGGGAAATCGTCCTTGATCACCCATTGGCTGAAGGGTTCCGTCATCACGGGCCAGGCGTCCTCGACACCAAGTTCGCCCGATATCCGCGACCTGTCGGCATCGGTCGTGGCCGGCACGATGCGGTCGACCATGCTCGAGGGAAATGCGACATGACCTGCGATGTGGCCGGCGACCCCAGCATCGCCCGCCGAACCAGGACTGGCATCGCGCAATTTGGCGAATTCGATCAGCAGCCTGTGCAAGGTGGCGCCGTTGGCCGGCAGGTTGTCGCAACAAAGCACGGTAAAGGGCGGGGTGCCGGCGGCCAGCCTGCGGGCCAGCGCTTCGGTCAGAAAACCATGCGCCGTCTTCGGCTTTTGCGGATTGGCCAAGTCGTGGACGATGTCGGGATGCGTCGCGTCCAGCCCACCGCCCGCCGCCCGCAGATAGGCTTTCTCGGTGATCGTCAGCATCACGATGCGGGTGCGCGCATCGGTCAGCACCGCCAGCACCGCGCCCGGATCTTCCGGCGCCACCAGCATCGAACCGATCGAGCCGATGACATGCAGCTTCTCGCCGCCGCTGCCGCGGACCGCCAGTGTGTAAAGCCCATCCTGCGGCGCCAGCGCGTCGCGCGTATCGGCGCTGCGCAATGACACGCCTGTTATGCCCCAGCCCGTCTCACCGGCCGCCAGGCATTCATCGATATAGGCGGCCTGGTGGGCGCGGTGAAAGGCGCCGACGCCCAGATGCACGATGCCCGGTGTAACCGCACCGCGATCATATCGAGGCGCGGCGACCTTGGCCGGTAATGCGGGCGCCGTGCGGTTGGAAAGGCGGCGGTCTGTCATCGGTTCGCGCACTCATCTCGTGAAACGGGGTCATGGAACGGCTGGTATCCGGAGGCGGATCGCAAGCCGCAGAACACTGGCGGCGTAACACCGGCGGCGTTCGCCGACAATGCTCAGCTTTGCTCAAAAGTCATCATACAACAATCCAATTTTTGTATGTTGACATTATTTCTGGTCAACCCTACCGATAGGGCTGGGAGGATGGCCGTGGCACTGATCAATGCGGATTTGCTGTTTCCAGCCGAGGCGCGTCCGCTCTCGATCGCCCGCGATCTCTATGCCGGCATCAAGGACCTGCCCATCATCAGCCCGCATGGGCATACCGATCCGCGCTGGTATGCGCTGAACGAGCCGTTCCCCGATCCCGCGCAGCTGCTCATCGTGCCGGACCACTATATTTTTCGCATGCTGTTCAGCCAGGGCGTGCGGCTGGAGGCTCTCGGCGTGCCGACCCTCGATGGTGCGCCCGTCGAGACCGACGGCCGGGCGATCTGGCGGCTGTTCGCGGAGCATTATTACCTCTTCCGGGGCACGCCGACCCGGCTGTGGTTCGACCATGTGCTTGCGCATCTGTTCGCCATAGAAGAGCCGTTAAGCGCCGCAACCGCCGATCGCCATTACGACACGATCGCGACGGTACTGCAGTGGGAGAACTTCCGCCCTCGCGCCCTGTTCGAGCGCTTCAACATCGAGGTCATCGCAACGACCGAAGGCGCGCTCGACGACCTCAGATGGCACCAGATGATCCGCGACAGCGGCTGGGAGGGCCGCGTCGTCACCGCCTATCGGCCGGACGCCGTCGTCGATCCCGATTTCGAAGGCTTTTCGGCCAATCTGGATCGGCTCGGCGAGATCACCGGCTGCGACACCGGGACCTGGGCCGGCTATCTCGACGCGCACCGCCAGCGGCGCGCCTTCTTCAAGAGCTTCGGCGCGACTTCATCGGACCATGGCCATCCGACGGCGGAGACCGCCAATCTTTCCGACGCGGCGGCGCAGGAGCTGTTCAACCGGGTCCGCGCCGGCTCGGAAGACGAGCGCGAACGCAAGCTGTTTCGCGCCCAGATGCTGACCGAGATGGCCAAGATGAGCCGGGATGACGGGCTGGTGCTGCAGATCCATCCGGGCTCCTGGCGCAACCATTCGCCTGGTGTTTTCCAGAAATTCGGCAGGGACAAGGGCTTCGACATCCCGACGCGTACCGACTATGTGACGGCGCTGAAGCCGCTGCTCGACTGTGTCGGGCTGGAGCGTGATCTCACCGTCATCCTGTTCACGCTGGATGAGGCCGGCTATACGCGCGAACTGGCGCCGCTGGCTGGCGTCTATCCGGCGCTGAAGCTCGGGCCGGCCTGGTGGTTCCACGACAGCCCGGAAGGCATGCGCCGCTTCCGCGAGATGACCACCGAGACCGCCGGCTTCTACAACACGGTCGGCTTCAACGACGACACCCGCGCCTTTCCGTCGATCCCGGCCCGCCACGACGTGGCGCGCCGCGTCGACTGCGCGTTCCTGGCGCGCCTCGTCGCCGAGCACCGGCTGCGCGAGGACGAGGCGCATGAACTCGCGAAGGAGCTCGCCTACACGCTTGCCAAGACGGCGTACCGGCTTTGAGCCGGGCGTTTCGATTTTCAAAGGGAGGAAGTCATGTTGCATTTTTCGAAATTGACGGCGGCGACATTCGCCATCGGTTCGCTGCTGATCGGCGCTGCCAACGCCGAAACCGTGCTGCGATCCTCGGATACCCATCCGGACGGTTACCCGACCGTCGAGGCGGTCAAGTACATGGGCGACCTGATCAAGCAGCGCACCGCCGGCCGCTATTCGATCGAGGTCTATCACTCGGCGCAGCTCGGCGAGGAAAAGGACACGATCGAGCAGACGCAGGCAGGCGTCATCGACCTCGACCGTGTCTCGATGGGACCGTTCAACGGTATCGTGCCGGAGACCGCGGTGCCGTCGCTGCCCTACATATTCCGCTCCGTCGAGCACATGCGCCACGTCATGGACGGCGCTGTCGGCGACCAGATCCTGAAGGCGTTCGAGGCGCATGACCTCGTCGGCCTCGCCTTCTACGATTCCGGTGCTCGGTCTTTCTACAACACCAAGAAGGACATTACCTCGATGGCGGATATGAAAGGCATGAAGTTCCGCGTCATCCAGTCCGATGTGTTCGTCGACATGGTCAACGCGCTTGGCGCCAACGCCACGCCGATGGCCTATGGGGAAGTCTATTCGGCCCTGCAGACCGGCGTCATCGACGGCGCTGAAAACAACTGGCCGAGCTTCGAATCCGCCAAACACTACGAAGTGGCCAAGCATTACACGATGGACGAACACCAGATCGTGCCGGAAGTGCTGGTCATGTCGAAGGCAAGCTGGGACAAGCTCTCGCCGGAAGACCAGGCGATCGTGCGCCAGGCGGCCAAGGACAGCGTCGTCAAGATGCGCGAACTGTGGGACGCGCAGGAGAAGAAGTCGCGCGGCATCGTCGAGGCCGCGGGCGTCAAGGTCAGCGATATCGACAAGCAGCCGCTGATCGACGCGATGAAGCCCGTCTACGACAAGTACCTGTCGACGCCCGAACTGAAGGACCTGGCCGCCCGCATACAGGCCGAGAAATGAACGGCAGGCTCAATGGATCGAGCAGCGCGGAGACCTCCGCGCTGCGTTCGGACGCGTCGGCCATGCGAGGATTCTGGCTGGGTGCGGAGCGGGTCCTGTCAGGACTTGCCAGGCTGGCGCTTTGGATCAGCGGCGCCGGCCTGACGCTGATGACGATCATCATCTTCTGGCAGGTCTTCTCGCGCTATGTGCTGAACCGTTCGCCGAGCTGGACGGAATCCTTCTCGGTTCTGCTGATGGGCTGGTTCATTTTTCTTGGCGCCGCCGTCGGCGTGCGGGAACGCACGCATCTGGGCTTCGACGTGCTGCTCTATGTCTTGCCTGCCTCGGCCAAGGCGATGCTGCGCAGCATTTCCGATCTTGTCGTGCTGGCCTTCGGCGCCGGCATGATCGTCTATGGCGTACAACTGGCGAGGCTGACCTGGAACACGGTGATGCCTTCGCTCGCTTTGCCGGGCGGCGTCAGCTTCCTGCCGGTCATCCTGGGTGGCGCGCTGGTCTGCCTGTTTTCCTTGGAACGGCTGGCCGGGCGTTTTGCCGGCCTGCCCGTCGACGCCGACATCCATGCAACCGGCGAGGAGCCCTGAACCATGGCACTTATGGTCCTCTTCGGCACCTTCGTGTTCCTGCTGGTCATCGGCACGCCGATCGCGTTCTGCCTCGGCGTCGCCAGCTTCGCGACGATCCTCACGCTCGGGCTGCCGCCGGTCGTGGTGTTCCAGCGGCTCAATTCCGGCGTCAGCGTCTTTTCGCTGATGGCCATCCCCTTCTTCATCTTCGCCGGCGACCTGATGGTGCGCGGCGGCATCGCCGCGCGGCTGGTCGCACTGGCAGGCTCCCTGGTCGGCCATTTGCGGGGCGGTCTGGGGCAGGTCAACATCGCTGCGTCGACCATGTTCGGCGGCATTTCCGGCTCGGCGGTGGCGGATGCGTCGGCGGTCGGCGGGCTGATGATCCCGCAGATGAAGGCGCGCGGCTATGGCATCGACTACGCCGTCAACATCACGTCGGTCGGCGCCATCATCGCGCTTCTCATTCCACCGTCCCACAACATGATCATCTATTCGATTTCGGCCGGCGGCCGTATCTCGATCGCCGACCTGTTCACGGCCGGCGTGCTGCCGGGTCTGCTGCTGGCGTTGTCGCTGATGATAACGGCCTATTGGGTTGCCAGCCGCCGCGGCTATCCGACGGAGCCCTTCGCCGGCTTCGGCCGGGCCATGCAGCTGCTTGTCGCCGCCATTCCCGGCCTCATCCTGATCGCCATCATCTTCGGCGGCGTCAGGTCCGGCATCTTCACCGCGACCGAGAGCTCCTGCATCGCCATCGTCTATGCCTTCCTGGTGACGCTGATCATCTACCGCTCGATGAGCTGGGGCGACTTCGTCGCGGCGACGACGGCGTCGGTGCGCACCACCGCCATGGTGCTGATGATCATAGGCTGCGCGGCGGCCTTCGGCTGGCTGCTCGCCTATCTCAGGGTGCCGGCGGCGCTGGTCGCCTTTCTGCAGTCGGTATCCGACAACAAGCTGGTCATCCTGCTGTTGATCAACATCGTGCTGCTCATCCTCGGCACCTTCATGGACATGTCGCCGCTGATCATCATCACGACGCCGATCTTCCTGCCGGTGGTCATGGCCTATGGCGTCGATCCCGTGCATTTCGGCGTGATCCTCATCCTCAATCTCGGCATCGGGCTTTGCACGCCACCGGTCGGCGCGGTCCTGTTTGTCAGCTGCGCCATCGGCCGCATTCCGATCTGGACCGCGATGCGCTCGATCTGGCCATTCTACGGCGCCGCCTTCGCCGTGCTGATGCTTGTCACCTACGTACCGGAAATCTCATTGTGGCTGCCGGGCCTGTTCCATTAGGAGATCGCCACGTGTCCGTCAGTCCCGATCTCAAGGTCGAACGAAAACCCAAGCTTTCTGAAAGCGTGATCACGGCGATCCGCAAGCAATTGCTGGCGGGCGAGATTCTGCCCGGCCAAAAATTGCCGACCGAGGGCCAGCTGACCGAAACCTTCGGCGTCAGCCGCACCGTCATCCGCGAGGCGCTGGCCAAGCTTGCCGCTGACGGCCTTGTCGAGCCGCGGCAGGGCGCCGGCGTCTTCGTCACCGAGCACATCTCGACCATGTTCGGCGCGCTTGCAGCCGACATGGGAGCCAAGGATTCCATCGCGCTCAACGTGCTCGAGGTGCGCCTGGCGATCGAAATCGAATCGGCCGGCCTCGCCGCCATCCGTCGCAACGCAGCGCAGGAAGCGGCGATCCAGGAAGCCTTCTTCGAGTTCGAGCGGATGCTGCTCAACAGCCAGCCGACCGGACCCGCCGACCTTGCCTTCCACCGCGCCATCGCCAGCGCCACCAACAATCCGTTCTATGTCGAAATGCTCGACGTGCTCGGCCGGCGCGCCATCCCGTGCGACGTGACCTCGCCCTGGTCGACCGAACTGGTGCAGTCCGACAGCTACCAGCGCGGGCTGCAGCGCGAGCATCTGGTGATCCTGAACGCGATCACGGCGGGCCATGCCGAAGCCGCGCGCGAGGCGATGCGCACCCATCTCGGCGCCAGCCAGCAGCGCTACCGCGAGCGCCTGCAGGCGCGGCAGGCCTTTTACGCCAGTTCGGTCAAGGCGGCCGCCGGGGAATGATCCACCAGAAGTCAGGACAGAGATGAGCCAGAACCACACCGACTACACATCGCGCTTCGCCATCGACCCGGCCGCCGCCGCCGCCATGGGAACGGACGAACTGCGCCATAATTTCCACATCGAAGACCTCTTCCAGCCCGGCCGCGTCAGCCTGACCTATACCCACTACGACCGCATGATCGTCGGCGGCGCCATGCCGGTGGCGAAGGCATTGCCGTTGGAAGCGATCAAGCCGACCGGCACCAAGGGTTTTCTCGACCGGCGCGAAATGATCGCCGTCAACATCGGCGGCGCCGGCTCGATCGAAGCCGGCGGCCAGTCCTTCGACCTGCGGGCGCGCGACATGCTCTATCTCGGCATGGGCTCCAGCGATGTGTCATTCGCTTCGTCCGACAAGGCCGCGCCGGCTAAATTCTTCCTGCTCAGCGCGCCGGCGCATCAGGCTCATCCCAGCCGGCTGATCCGCCTCGGCGACGCCAAGCGCCTCGATCTCGGCAGCAAGGAGGCCTGCAACGAGCGCTCGATCTTCCAGTTCATCCATGACGGAGGAACAAAAACCTGCCAGCTCGTGGTCGGCATGACGCAGCTGGCGCCAGGCTCGATCTGGAACACCATGCCGTGCCATGTGCATGACCGGCGCATGGAGGCCTATCTCTATTTCGATCTGCCCGAGGCGGCGCGCGTCTTCCATTTCATGGGCGAGCCGGACGAGACACGCCACATCGTCATGCGCAACGAAGAGGCGGTGCTGTCGCCGGGCTGGTCGATCCACTCTGGCGCCGGTACGTCCAATTACGCCTTCATCTGGGCGATGGCCGGCGACAATGTCGACTACACCGATGTCGACCCGGTGGCGATGGACGACTTGCGGTGAGCGACCTCACAGCCTTCAGCCTGGCCGGCAAGCGCATCCTGGTCACCGGCGCCAACACCGGTATCGGCCGGGGCATCGCGGTCTCGATCGCGCGCGCCGGCGGCGCGGTGATCGGCGTCGGCCGCTCGTCGATGGAGGAGACGGCGAGCAAGGTCGCGGCTCTGGGCGGCGAATTCGAGACGGTTGCCGCCGACCTTGCCGACACGGGCGCGGCCGGACCGATGCTCGATCGTGTCTGGGACGAAAGCGGACCGCTCGACGGGTTGGTCAACAATGCCGGCATCATCCGCCGCGCAGATGCCGTCGACCTGACGGAGACCGATTGGGACGATGTCATCGACGTCAATTTGAAGACAGCCTTCCTGCTCTGCCAGGCCTTTGCGCGGCGCGTCCTTGCCGAGGGACGCCAGGGCAAGATCGTCAATATCGCCTCGGTCCTGAGTTTCCAGGGCGGCATCCGCGTTGCGTCCTACACGGCGTCAAAGCATGGCCTGCTCGGCATCACCCGTCTGCTCGCGTGCGAGTGGGCGGCGAAAGGCATCAACGTCAACGGCATAGCGCCGGGCTATATCGAGACCAACAACACGCAGGCGTTGCGCGCCGATCCCGACCGCAGTGCGGCCATCCGAGGGCGCATTCCCGCCGGCCGCTGGGGGGAGCCCGGAGACATTGGCGATGCCGCCGTCTTCCTGCTGGCGCCGGCCTCGAACTACATGCATGGCGCGGTGGTGCCGGTGGACGGCGGCTGGCTGGCGCGGTGAGGAGATGACGATGACCGAGCTGAAAGTTTTCGCGCAAGCCGGCGAGGCTGCCTGGACTCCGACCCCGGACGGCAATCGCCGGCGCGTGCTCCTATCCACCGACGAGCTGATGATGGTCGAATTCGGCTTCGACAAGGGCGGCGTCGGTGCGCTGCATTCGCACCCGCATGTCCAGGCAAGCTATGTCGCCGAAGGCCGTTTCGAGGTGACCATCGACGGACGGACCGAAATCCTGGAGACCGGCGGCAGCTTCATCGTTCCCTCCGGGCTGGTGCACGGCGTCAGGGCGCTTGAGGCCGGGCGTCTGGTCGACAGTTTTGCGCCGCACCGCGCCGATTTTCTCGCCTGACCGGACCGCCAACGGTTCCCCGGCCAATGAAAAACCCGCGCCTCTAGGGAAGCGCGGGCTTGTTGCCTGGGCGCCAGAGCGTGTCACCGTTTCACAGAAACGGCGAAACGTTCTGCCTCTGTCTGACGCAATTCCGGACGGAAAACCGTTTCACACTTTTCCTGGAATTGCTCCAATGCGCCGCGGTACTCAAAACATCACCGCAGGACCGGAAACCTGCCGGATCATGGTGAATATAAACTTAATGCGCGCGACCTTGGTCAGGTGATGCGCTTGAGCAGCCCGAAAAGCCGTTCGAACGTCTTGCCATAGGGCGGCCGCAGAAGGGCACCCGCGCTCAAGCGCGACTGCAGGAAGACCGGCTTCTCCTTGCTGAAAGTGCGGAATCCCCATTCGCCGTGATAGGCACCCATGCCGCTCGCGCCGACGCCGCCGAAGGGCTGGTTCTCCTGCACCAGATGAAGCATGCAGTCGTTGATGGTGACGCCGCCGGCGACGGTCTCGCGCAGGATGCGTTGGCGGTTGGTGCTGTCGTTGCCGAACCAGTAGAGCGCCAGCGGCCGGTCGGCCCGGTTCACATAGTCGATCGCGTCGTCGACCGTGGCGTATTCGACGATCGGCAGCACCGGGCCGAAAATCTCCTCGCGCATCAGCCGCAGGTCGGGGCCGACGTTGCTGACCAGGGTCGGCAAAAGCTTCCGGCCCGCGGTGCCCAGGTCTTCGCCGGCCGGGTTGATCTCGGCGACATCTGCGCCGGCCTCGCGGGCTTCCGCGATTATGGCGCGCAGGCGCTGGTAATGCCGGTCGCTGATGATGGCGGTATAGTCGGGGTTGTCGCGCAGCGTGGGGTAGAGTCGCGCCACCGCGATTGCGAGCTTCGCCGCGACCGTGCCTGCCTGTCCCTTGGGCACCAGCAGGTAGTCCGGCGCGATGCAGGTCTGCCCGGCATTCAACAGCTTGCCATAGGCGACGCTGGCTGTTGCCGTGTCGAGATCGCAGGAGGCGTCGAGGATCGCCGGCGACTTGCCGCCGAGTTCGAGCGTGACCGGGGTCAGGTTGGCGGCGGCGGCGATCGCGACCTGGCGACCGACCGCGGTCGAACCGGTGAACAGAAGGTGGTCGAACGGCATCAAGACGAAGGCCTTGCCCATCTCGGCATCGCCGGTGATGACGCTGAGTTCGTCCGGGGCGAAGTGGTCGCCGGCCAGTCTGGCCAGCAGTTCCGAGAAGGCAGGCGTCAGTTCGGAAGGCTTTACCAGGACGCGGTTGCCGGCGGCGAGCGCTGCCGTGACCGGCGCGACGGCAAGCTGAAAGGGGTAGTTCCAGGGCGATACGATGCCGATCACTCCGAGCGGCTGCGGCAGGAGGCGGTTTTTGCCCGGCAGGAAGGGCAAGGTGGTGGCGACACGACGCTCCCGCATCCAGCCGCCAACATGCGCAAGGGCATGGCGAATGCCGGCGCGCACGACAAACAGCTCCGCAAGCCGCGTCTCGTGCGCCGAGCGACCGCCGAAGTCGGCGCCGATCGTGGCGCAGATTTCAGTCTCGTGCCGCTCGGTCAGCGCCAGCAGGCGCTTGAGGCGGTCTTTACGAAGGCCAAGGTCGGCAAAGGGCTGCTTCTCGAAGGCGGCACGCTGCAACCGGAACCGTTCGCCGAGGACATCCTGTCTGGTCTGCAGCATCGCACCCTCCCTGGCATGTCGGGTCGAGCTTACATCGTGGCGCCGAGGAATCCAGCAGGGCGCAGATACCGCAGGGGCAGAGAACGAGCCGGCCCTGTTGCGGCCCGGTGACGGCTGCGCTACTCCAGGGGATCACGCGGAGAGTCTCTTGATCGGTTTCCACATCCTCTCCAATCCCCGAAAAATCGCTCCCAGCCAGGCGGCAGCCTGATGCAGGCACAGACGGCGAGTGTTCGGGCCGAGGATCCCAAACGGCGCGTCCTGAAGGACGTGTTCGGCTTCGATGATTTTCGCCCCGGCCAGGCCGACGTCATGGACGCACTGCTCGGCGGGCGCCATGTGCTGGCCGTCATGCCGACGGGGGCCGGAAAATCGCTCTGCTACCAGGTTCCTGCGCTGGTCCTGGGCGGGCTCACTCTCGTCGTCTCGCCGTTGGTGGCGCTGATGCAGGACCAGGTCGCGGCGCTGCGGCTTGCCGGCGTCGCCGCCGATACGATCAATTCCTCGCTCGACCGCGAGGCCAATGTCGCGGCGTGGCGCCGCGTGGCATCGGGCCAGACGCGGCTGCTCTATCTGGCGCCGGAGCGGCTGATGACCGAGCGCATGCTCGAGGCGCTTTCCAGGCTCGACATCAGCCTGATCGCCATCGACGAGGCGCATTGCATCTCGCAATGGGGCCCGGCATTCCGGCCCGAATATGAAGACCTGTCGCGGTTGCGCGGCATCTTCGCCAACGTGCCGATCATCGCGGTGACGGCGACGGCCGACGAGAGCACGCGCAGCGACATCGCCGCCCGGCTGTTCGCCGAGCGGGTCGAAACGCTGGTGCTGGGTTTCGACCGGCCCAACATCAAGCTGGCCATCGCGCCCAAGCAGGACAGCAAGCGCCAGCTGCTCGGCTTCATAGAGCGCCATGCGGGCAAGAGCGGCATCATCTATTGCCTGTCGCGCAAGAAGACCGAGGAGATGGCAGCCTTCCTCGAGAAGAACGGCGTCAGAGCGCTTGCCTATCACGCCGGCATGAGCAAGGAGGCGCGTGAGGCCAATCAAAACGCCTTCATGACCTTGTCCGGCGTCGTCATGGTGGCGACCATCGCCTTCGGCATGGGCATCGACAAACCCGACGTCGCCTATGTCTTCCACACCGATATGCCGGGCAGCCTAGAGGCTTATTACCAGGAAATCGGGCGCGCCGGCCGCGACGGACGCGAGGCCGAGGCGCATATGCTTTACGGTCTTGGCGACATCCGCATGCGACGGCTGTTCATCGACGACGAGGACGCCTCACCCGAGCACAAGAGACGGTCGCACCGCCGGCTCGACACGCTGATCGGCTATTGCGAAACGGCGCAGTGCCGGCGCCAGGTGCTGCTCGGCTATTTCGGCGAAGAGGCTCAAGCCTGCGGCAATTGCGACAACTGCCTCGATCAGGCGCCGCACGCCGATGGCAGTGCCGAGGCGCGGAAAATCCTTGCGGCGGTCGCGCAGAGTGGCGAGCGCTTCGGCGCGGCCCATGTCATAGACATCCTGCTTGGCCAAGAGACCGAGAAGGTGCTGGCGAGAGGCCATCAGACGCTAAGCAGCTTTGGCACCGGCGCCGCGCACAGGAAGACAGTGTGGCTGTCGCTGATCCGGCAACTGGTTGCGGGCGGGTTCCTGATGCCGGATCCCGAGGGTCATGGCGGTCTCGCCATCTCCGAAAGCGGCCGCGCGCTCGGCCGCGGCGAGATTGCATTCCAGTATCGCGTCGAGACGCGGGATTCTCTGGCGCGCGGCAGGAAGCGTTCCGGGGAAGGCTCCGCCGCCGGCGCCGAGGGCGTGGACGCCTCGCTGCTGGCAGCGCTCAAGGCGTTGCGGCTGCGGCTGGCCAAGGAGCGCCAGGTGCCGGCCTATGTGGTGTTTTCCGACCGCACGCTGATCGACATGGCCGACCGCCGCCCGCGCGACCTCGACGCCTTCGCCGAGGTGAACGGCGTGGGAGGGGCGAAGCTCAAGGAGTTCGGCGAGATTTTTCTCGCCGAGATTGCGGGGCATCAGGCTGGCTGAAGACCGCGAGGGCCCGACTCCAGACTGTAGTGCTGATCGGCTGCTCCCAATGAGCAATGACAGCCGCGGCCTCAAAGTTGGGAGCGCAGCCTGCCGGCCAGCCAGTCCGAAGTTGTTCCCGCAGGGACGCGCTCCCATTCGGCCCGGCCGATCTGCCGGGATCGCCCAAGATCCTGGTTGAACAAGTCAATCTGCGTTCTTGCGAAATCCCCGCCGTGCGCTGTCAGTCGCCCTGCTGCTTGCGATTGCAATGTTTTTCACGCCGCTCAAGCCCGCCGCTCCTCGGCGATGGCCCTTGCCCGCAGCTCAGATGCCTGCAAATCTCAGCCGAAAGACCTTCGCCGAAAATTTGTGTGTGAGATATCCGGGTTAGTCCTTTAGGGGATCTGTGCCGACAGTTTTGAGAAGATTCGGAAGTGCCCTACCCTGATTCGGTAACTGACGACCCCGACCTGCCTTTGGTAGGTTGATGATCTGCCTACGGGTTTGCCTGGCGTGTTAGCGCGGGGCGCTCGGGTTTCGCCGACTGACGCCACAGCGTTTCACCAGCGCGGTCGACGCCATGGAGGATCCGCAATGAATTACGAGCGGAGATCCAACTCGGCTTCCGCGCCCCTCGGCGACTGTCCTGACCGAGTATACACGATCGCTGCCTTGTTTCATGACGACCTTAAACAGTATGACGACCGCAAACAGTCGAGAGCCGCCCCGCTGCGCCTCATTCCGTTTTGCCTCATGATGTTGCTTGGATTTGCAGCAGTCGGGCTCGCTCCGCCAGTAACGAAACCTCCTGTCGCTCCCACCCAAATCGTGCCGCCGGATGGCGGATCGTCGGAATCTGCTGCGGCGGAACAGAGGCAAGCCCTGGGGTGGGAGCGGTCTTGGGTCGACGCGTTGAGGCGTGGTCTGGCCGCCGCTCGGAGGGAAAGCGAGGCAACTCGCGCCGAAGCGCTTGCCTCGCAAGTCCGGGTTAAGGGGGAGCATGACCAGGCTGAACGCGAACGCGCAGCCAGTGAACAGAGCTTCCTCACGCTGCACAAGGATATCGATGATATCGATGCACTCAAGACCGGCAGTGCGCATGGGGAAAATCTGCCCCGCGAACCGGCGGCGGCTCGCCAAGAACTGGCTGCCACGCGGCGCGTCATAGAAAACGCAAGCGCGCCGTCGCGCGCGGTCGCCGACCCGATGAACCAGCCGCAACCTGCCCTTGAAGCGCAGCGGCAAAAAGCCGACGGGCTTCCGCGCGACCTGGCGCAGCCGCGCCTGAGTGCCGAGGCCGTTGCACGCGATACCGCGGAAAGGTCTCTGGCCGAGGCCAGGCAGACGCTTGAAGAGGAGCGGCGGAAAGTCGGGCTCCTGGAGCGTGATATCGCCGGGGCCCGTCAGTCCATCGAAGCGCTGGAGGCGAGCGCGAAGCTGGCAGCAACAACGCGGGCCGGCGCCATCCAGGGCAGGCAGCTTGCTGAAGTTGCTGCAAGGCAGGCTGGCGAGGCGCTCGCACAGGAACGCGAGAGAGCAAACGCGCTGGCGAGTGATCTTGAAACTGCTCGGCGGGAAGGCGACGCCGCAACGGAGGAATTGACCCGGATATCGACGGCGTTCAACGAGGCGGCGGAGCAGGAGCGCAAAAAAGCCATTGACCTGGCACGCGACCTCGCGTCGGCCCGCAAGGACATCGAGGCCCTCAAGCGCTCGGCTGAGCGCTGCACCTCGCATATTGAAAACGCGGCAAAGGCACTCCCCACCGATCGCGCAAGCGCACATGCGCCCCGGCGCAGATCGCTCAACCGAGGGCAGCAGGAGGTCGGCAACGCGGGAGTGCCCAAGTCGCGGGTCGTTCGCCTGACGACGATCACGCTGCCAGACGCGCTGCTTCCCACGCGACCCCCGGCTGAGGGGTTCAGTCAATGACAGCCGGGGATGGAGGATTGCGATGAGCAGATACATCGCGGCCGTTTTCTCGATTGTAATCGCGACTCAACCTGCCATGGCTATTGAGGCAGGAGTTGGTGCCAAGGCCGACAATGTCGGGGTTGGCACCAGTGTGGGCGTCGACCAGAACGGGGCGTCAATCGGTATTGGCGCGAGCGTCGGTAGCGTAGGAGCCGACGCCGGAGTTTCGGTCGGGACAGGCGACGGCTCAGTAGGCGCAAGTGTTGGAGCCAGCGGCCAACTCAGTGGGCAAGGCGCCTCGTCCGAAAGTACCCCAGCAGGCGCTCCGCCAGGCAATACCCCTGGTCATCCCGCCGCCACGACCGCCCCGGCCGCAGGCGTGCCACACATCTCCCTGCCACGCATCCTGCGGCCTTACGGCGAGGGTGGTCGCTCATCGGCCGTGACGGCAATCGAAGCAATACCGGGCACGCCGGGTGCAACTGTTCGCGCCTGCCGTGACGCGATTGCGTTGGCCGCCTCCCCGTTTGGCGTCGTGAGTATACATGCGACGAGCGCAGGTTCCTTACGCCGTCTAAGCCGAGGCGCGGTCTCGGCCCCGATAGCAGTTCGCATCCATTATAAAAGGCAAGGTGGCGCCGAGATCCGGCAGGCGCGGATCAGATGCCACCTCGACGCGACGGGCAAAGTGATCAGGCTGACATAGGTGCCCTAGGTGTTTGATCCCAGGCTTTGATGGGGCACTCTTGTCTCCCGAATCAAAGGAGGCACTATGGGCCAGGTTCTCCATGGGAGCGCCACGACGACAGAGGCGGTCCGTCGAGCGATACAACATAGTCAAGAGAGCTTGAGGGCGCTGGCCAAGCGCTAGGGATCAACCAGAAGACCGTCGCCAAGGGGGGAGCGGACCTCAACAACCGACCTGCCAACCGGACCGAAGGAGCCGCGGTCGACGGTGCTCTCCGTCGAAGAAGAAGCGGTCATCGTCGCCTTCCGGCACTACACGCTGCTGCCGCTCGGCCATGCCGATCAGCGTGCGGTCGGAGAACACCACATAGGCCGGCCACCTGGCGTTCCTTGGCGAGCCGCAGCGCAGCGTCTTGAGCGTGGCCAGCAAGGAAGCGTCCACGCCCTCGCCGCCCGCGGCGGAGCCCTGCGGCACGCGCGGTAAGTTGCAGCGAGCTAGCCCGGATATCTCACACGCATTTATATGGCGGAGAGGGAGGGACTCTAACCCGCAATCGGGCAAAACATCAATTTCCCGCCTGTCTCCCGGCGGCCCTTCCTTCCAGCGATACAACCAACGCTACATAGCACGATACATTACCCTGAGAGCCCCTCGCCGCGGACATTCTCACAGGCACAGCGGAGACCTGTCGACCCATGCTGGCACAGCTGCCGCGAACTCCCGCGAGTGCATGAGCAATGACGGGGAAACGGCAACAGTCTGATTGTAGGAAAAGTTTTCCCGGCCTTCGCGTTGCAGGCATCAACGAACCTGCAGCGCCTCGCCCTTGACGTCGCTTGAGACTTATCGCCTGCCCGGGTCATTGGCATCGGAGCGACGACAACTCCGACCAAGGCGAGGCGCCGTCTCAAGTATTAGCTATCAAGCCGACGTAACAAGAGCCCGATCTGACGTCGGAAGATTGCCATGAAAATATGATGGTCCTCAAAGGGCCATCTCGATCGCATCCCCAGCACTGGGACGAACTGCCTCCCAAAGAGTGCGCGTTCGCCATGTAGCCGGAGACCGGGGGCACATCTCATCGCGGATTCAGCCCGCATCAAATTCTCTACTTGAGATTCAGGGGCAGTGCACGTCAGCTGGCTACGGAACCTGGACCCCCAGCCAGCACAAATTCACGCTTTCACAAGCCGTAGAAGCCGTGCTGGATTTCAGGCCTCGCCCGCGTCTGGGCATCATCACTGGTGCCCGGATCTGGGGTCCGGCGTCAACCACATTTGCGTCGGTACTTTACTCTGTTGGGGCGGGGGGTATTGGCGGGCAATGTTTGCCTAGGTCGTAAGATTGCCGAGGCCGGCCCCTGTCAGAGGATCGATTGCGGATGTTTGGTTCGGAGTTAGGCGAACGTCGAACCCTTGATCCACAACCGGTTCGCCGGGGTTCGAGTCCCTCCGGGTTCACAGTTGAATGTTATATCAATGAGTTACGTTTAATTAGTCGAAATTGAATTGAGCGTTATCCAATGAGTCACCGAGGTTTGAAGGAAATGATCGCGGGCCTGTTCGCCAATTTTCTCCTTCTCGGTGATAGCACCTGCCACACGTAACTCAGGCTGCCGGTCTCGAAAGACCTTGCAACGATGCGTGCGGCAATCGGCGGCAACGACGTGCGAAAGGGATGGTTTTTCGGCTAGTCAGGCGCGTTCAAGCCCCGCACCCAACATCTAAAAAGGCTCGCGATTCGGCATTCAGTCAGCCGACCATCCGACCTTCTGTCCTTGTGAGAACAGACGGAACGTGCGTCCCGAGATCAGCGCTCGGCTAACCTGCCAAGGTTGCGCCAAGCCGCTTGGAAATTGAAACAATCCAAGTTCGCAGCTCTGGCGCAAAAGGTTTTTCCAGCATCGCCCGGTCCCAGGCCAGGAAATAGGGCTCTGGCAGCCTGACGCGCTTGTCGAACGGCGCCACCAGCCTGCCCGAGGCAATGTCGTCGGCGGCCATCGACAGTTGTGCCAGCACGAAGCCCCTGCCGTTGGCTGCAGCATCGATCGCGGCGCTCGACAGCGAAAAGGCGACTTCACCCGATGTCTTGCGGTGCACCGCGCCGATGCTTGCCGCCCATTCCGCCCATGTGGGCGGCGAACGATGGTCGCGTGCCCATTCGATACTGAGAAGCGGCAGATCGAGGATATCGGCGGGCTTGCGGACCGGATGTTTCGCCAGCAGCGCGGGCGAGCAGGCCGGCACCACCCAGTCGGTGAACAACTCGGTATAGTGCTCGAAATCACGGTATTTGGTGCCGTAGGAAATGCGGAAGTCGACCTGTTCAGCGCTCAGCCTTGGCTCTGTCTCGGCGCCGACCAGTCGCACGGTGGCGCCGGGATGGCCGATCTGCCAATCCAGAAGCTGCGGACCGATCCATTTGCTGGCGAGCGACGGCAGGCAGGAGATGGTCAAAGTGTCGGCGAAACGGGCCCGTTCGATGACATCCTGGGCCTCGCGTATCTTTTCGAAGCCGATGGAAACCGCCGCGTGGTAGACGCGGCCCAGTGCTGTAAGGGCGACGCTCCTGCCGCGACGTTCCAGAAGCCGTGCGTCCAACGCATCCTCGGCCTTGCGTATCTGCTGGCTGACAGCGCCGACGGATACACCGAGCTCGTTTGCCGCGGCCGTCACGCTGCCACGCCTGCCAAACGCCTCAAAGGCCTGTATCGCACGCAGAGGGGGCGTCTTGTTCACCTGGGCAACGATCCTGGGGTCAGCTTGATTTAGTTTTTCTAAAATAGAACGCAGATGCAAGTCCTATGTCGTCCCGAACTCGCAAGATATTCATTTGGGCTCACAAGCTGGGGAGGACGCCATGTTTCTTCGAAACTGCTGGTACGTTGCCGCATGGGATCATGAGATTGCCGGCCAGCTGGTGCCGATCCGGATCCTTGGCGAGGACATTGTTCTTTACCGCCGTACCGACGGCGTGGTGGCGGCGCTCGAAGACGCCTGTCCGCATCGCAAGCTGCCGCTGTCCATGGGCCGCATCAAGGGCGATACGGTCGAATGCGGTTACCACGGCCTGACCTTCGACAGCACGGGAACCTGCACGCGGGTACCGGGCGCGGAAAAGATACCGCATGTCGCGTGCGTCCGCTCCTATCCGATCGCCGAACGCTACGGACTGCTCTGGATATGGATGGGTGAGGCGGCAAAGGCCGATCCCGACCTGATTTTCGCGGTCGATCACTGGGGCGATCCGGCGTGGGGTGTCAATCGGGGCGAGTCGATGGCGCTGGATTGCAACTATCTCTACATGACCGACAACCTGCTCGATCCATCACATGTCTCGTGGGTCCACCAGTCGTCCTTCGGCGGTGTCCAGGCCATGGAAGATGCGCCGCTCGAAACCACCGTCGGCGAGGACGGCGTGACGGTGTGGCGCTGGGTGATCGATGCCGCGCCAGCGCCGTTCTATGCGCCCTTCCTCAAATTCTCCGGCAATTGCGACCGCAAGCAGCACTACGAAGTGCGTTACCCCTCCAACGCGATCATCAAGGCGATTTTCGTGCCGGCCCGCACCGGGGGCGAGGGGAAGCCGCTGCACGAGGACGTGTTCCTCATGGACAGCTACAACTTCATGACGCCGGTCGATGAGAACCAGACGAAATATTACTGGTTCCAGATGCGCAATTTCGCTCCCGACGATCTGGAGGTGTCGCGCCAGTTCGCCACCTCCGTGCGCGGCGCTTTCGACGAGGACCGCACCGTGCTCAATGCCGTGCACAAAGGCATGGCCAACAAGCGCACACCTAATCTCGATCTCAAGATCGATGTCGGGCCGCTGCGTTTTCGCCGCAACCTGGCAAAGCTGATCGCCAGCGAAAGCCAGCAATTGGTGGCCGCCGAATGAACGCATTCACCGCTCGCGACACCATCGCAAGAAGCGGATTTCGCGACCTGAGGGTGGTTGCGAAAGTGCGCGAAAGCGCCATCATCACGTCGTTCCACATGGAGCCGGTCAATCCAGGGGATTGGCGCGATTTCGAACCGGGCCAGTTCCTAGTATTTAAGATACCCGTGCCGCAGGCGGCCGGCGAAAAGGGATATGTGCTGCGCAACTACAGCGTCTCCTGTTCCCCGGCCGCCAAGGGTCGCTACCGGATCAGCGTAAAGCGTGAAGCAGCACCCGCGCCCGGTCTGCCTGACGGGATAAGCTCATGCTTCCTGCATGACCGGATCGAAGTCGGCGACATACTTCAGGCCGAAGGGCCGCGCGGCGATTTCGTGCTCGACAATGCGAGCAGCCGTCCAGTCGTGCTGCTCAGCGGCGGCGTCGGGCTGACGCCGATGGTGTCGATGCTGCATGCGCTGGCTTCGACGCCGTGCCGCCGTGCCGTGTTCATTCACGCCTGCGAGAACGGCGACGTGCATGCCTTGCGCGACGAGGTCGCGGGCCTTCTCGCGACACGGCCAGGCCTGACCGCGCACTACTGCTACCGATCCCCGTCCGAACGCGACAATGCCGAGCAACACTTCCACAGCGAAGGCATGATTTCGCGGTCCGTGCTACAGCGCCTGTTGCCGTTAGACGATTACGATTTCTACCTCTGTGGTCCGCCGCCGTTCATGAAAGCGATCTACGCCATGTTGCGCGAGCTTGGCGTGCCGAAGCACCGCATCGCCTACGAATTCTTCGGCCCGGCGACGGTGCTTGAGCCTGATGCCGTACGAACCCCAGCGGTTGTTGCGCAGACGGCAAGAATCGCGCCGGCAGCCGAGGAGACAACCGTGGAGTTCCGAAAATCTGGCCTCAAGGCTGTCTGGGACGGGTCCGCCGCATCGCTGCTCGACTTTGCCGAGGATCAAGGTCTGGAACCGGAGTTCAGCTGCCGGTCCGGCGTCTGTGGCACATGCAAGTCGCGGCTGGTCTCGGGCGACGTCGTCTATTTCGAAGAGCCGCTGGACAAGCTGGGAGCAGGCGAAGTGCTGCTGTGCTGCTCCAGGCCGAGCGGATCAGTCGTCCTGGATATTTGACAAGATCGCGATGCCGCGTATGCGCGCGGGGAAACGGAAGTCGGAATTTGGAACAGTCGGTCAAACCAGTGTCGAGCCTGCCGCTCAATCCGCATATCGCGGCGTTGCCGCCCTACAATGCCGGCATGAACATTGCGATGGCGCGGGCGCTGAGTGGCCGCCACGACATTGCCCGGCTGGCCAGCAATGAGAACCCCCACGGCTGTTCACCCGCCGTCATGGCCGCATTGGCCTCCTCATCCTTCGAACCTTGGCGCTATGCCGATCCGGCCTGCACGGCGTTGCGAGCAGCGCTTGGCAAAAGACTCAGTGTCGATCCCGGCCTGATCGTTGCAGGCAACGGCTCCGAGGAGATGATCGCCGCCATCTCGCGCGCCGTCCTGGTGCCGGGGGCCTCGGTGGTCACCACAGTGCCGAGCTTCGGCCTGCATGAGATAGAGCCGCTGGCGGCGGGTGCCGCTGTCGTCAAGATCGCGATGACACCCGAAATGGGGTTCGATCTTGCTGCGCTCGAAACGGCAATCGCCGCCGGGCCGCGGATCGTTTTCATATCCTCGCCGTGGAACCCGGTCGGACCGGGACTCGACCATTCCAGCCTGCAACGGCTGATCGGCGCCGTGCAGCCAGGCACGCTTCTTGTCCTCGACGAAGCCTATTTCGAATTTGCCGATCCCGGCGCACCCGACGGCATCAAGGTCCTGCGCGACAGCGGCATCGACCATGTGGTGCTGCGGACATTTTCGAAGGCCTATGGCCTGGCGGGACTGCGCGTGGGCTATGCCGTCTGTTCGAGCCTCGAACTGGCGCGAGTGATCGCCGCTGCCAAGACGCCGTTCAACGTCAATGCGGCGGCGCAGACCGCAGCCATCGCCGCACTCGCCGACGAAAGCTGGATGAAGGCGTCGGCGGGCCACGTCAGGGCCGAGCGCGCGCGCACCGCCGCCGCGCTTGCCGGCCTTGGTTTCCGGGTTGCACCGTCGCAGACTAACTTCCTGTTCTTTGACTGCAAGGGCGACAGTTCGAACCTCGCCGCCGGTCTCCTGAAGCAAGGGATCATTGTCAAGGCGTGGCGCGAAGCCGGCTACGAGCACTATCTGCGCGCCACTATCGGGCTGCCGGCTGACAACGACCGGCTGATTGCGGCCGTCCAGGAATTGGTAACGCGATGACCGGCCTCGCGTCTCCAAGGCAAATGAACTCGACCGACCAGGCGGTGCCGCCGTCGGTTATCAACGCGATCCGCGATGTCGTCGGTGCGGCGAATGTGCGTACCGGAGAGGATGCCGGGGCGATCGACCTTGGCTCGAATGGCGCGGATTGTGGCGCCGGCATCGTCGTTGCGCCTTTATCGACCGCCGAAGTCGCGGCGGTGGTGCGCATCTGCCGCCAGAACGAGATCCCGATCGTGCCGCAAGGTGGGCGGACCGGCCTGGTCGGCGGCAGCGTTTCGCGGCCAGGCGAGATCGTCCTTTCGATGATGCGCATGAACCGCATCGAGCGGCTTGATCCCGTCGAACGCGTGGCCGTCGTCGGCGCCGGGGTCACTCTTGAAGCGCTGCAAGAGGCCTCGCGCGAACACCGGCTGGAGCCGGGCGTCGATCTTGCGGCACGCGGCTCGGCGACGATCGGCGGCATGGTGTCCACCAATGCCGGCGGCGTGATGGCTTTTCGCAACGGCGTCATGCGCCACCGCGTGCTTGGCCTCGAGGCCGTTCTGGCCGACGGATCGGTCTATTCCGATCTTACCCGGGTGGTGAAGAATTCCGCCGGCTATGATCTGAAACATCTCTTCATCGGTGCCGAGGGCACGCTCGGCATCGTCACCCGAGTGGCCGTCAAGCTCGATCCTTCACCGCGCGCCACAGCGACCGCGCTTTTCGGGCTGCCATCGGTCGAGGCGGCCCTGCGGACAATTCAGCTGGCGCTTGAATCCGACGCCGGGCATCTGCGCGCGGCCGAGGCAATGTGGACCTCGTATTTCGGCCTGGCCGCCGCCGCGCATGAATGGTCTGAACCCAGCGTGCCGCTCGATCAGCCGCTGTTCCTGCTGCTGTCGCTTGGCGGCGCGCACGAAAATGCACTGCGCGAGGGCTTCGAGCGTATCTATTTGGAGACGGTGCAGCAGTATCCCGAAGCGACCGGCATCATCGCCGACTCGCGGCGGCAGGAAGACGAGCTGTGGCGGCTGCGCGAGGACACCAGCGTGCTCTACCGCGCTCATCCCCAGGCGCCTTCGTTCGACGTGTCTGTGCCATTGTCGGAAATTCCGGCCTATCTCGATAGAATCCTGCCTGGGCTCGCCGCGATCGAACCGGATCTCGCGCCCTATGTCTTTGGACATCTGGCCGACGGGAATCTGCACATCATCTTGAACCGAAAAGGCCCGCTTGGCCTTGACATGGCGGAGGCTGTCGAGGGCGTCCTGTATCAACAGCTGCGGGAAATTGGCGGTTCCTTTTCCGCCGAGCACGGTGTTGGGTCAAAACGCATCCATTCCTTGCTGACGACAGCTGACCCGACGAAGCTCGCCGTGATGGAGCGGGTAAAACGAGTGCTGGACGTTCAGTCGATCATGAATCCCGACAAGGTGCTTCCCTGCGACGTCTGGTTCGTCCGATCCTCCAGGCCATCTCATTCTGGTAGCGAACGCCGATTGCCCTTCAAGAACGTGAGCGACCTCACCGATGAGTAACCCCATGCCGGAACCGCAGGGAATGAACGGATTGACCGCCAGCCATCCAGTGGGATCGACCATGCGCCCTGACGAGCCGACCCCGGCCCATGCCTGTGATTTCGGCGCCTTGCGCCAAGAATTTCGCCAAGCGGCCGAGCGGGCGGGCGCGGAGCTGTCTGAATATGTCCATCCGCTGAACGGGCCTGATGGCGGGGCGCTGGCGACGGATGTGGCACTGCTTGGCCGTCGCGACGCGCGCAAGCTGATCGTGCTTATCTCCGGCACGCATGGTGTCGAGGGGCCGTTCGGCTCGACCTGCCAGACCGCCTGGCTCGGCCAGAAGAACCTGCGGCGCTTGCCTGACGACACGGCAATCCTAGCCATTCACCTCATCAATCCGTGGGGCACGGCGTGGTCGCGGCGCGTCAACGAAGACAATGTCGACCTCAACCGCAACTTCATCGACTGGTCTTCGAGTCCTCCGGTCAACAACGGCTATGCCGGTCTGCATGACGCCCTGGCATACCGCGAATGGGAAGGGCCGGACCGCATAGCGGCCGACGAGAAGCTGGCCATGGCGCGCAGGAGGCTTGGACATGCCGGGCTGGCGGCGATCGTCGAGGCCGGCCAGTATGAGTTCGCCGACGGGATGTTCTATGGTGGCGGCGGCCCGGTCTGGTCGAACAGGACGCTGAACGAAATCCTGAAGACCTTTGCCCGCGAGGCGCGTCAAGTCATTGTCTTTGATCTGCATACGGGGGCAGGGCCGTACGGCTATCCGGCGCTGCTTTCGGTGGCGAGTTCCGAGCATGCTGGCCTTGCTTGGGGCAAATCCATTTTCGGGCCGGCGCTGTCGACCGTGCTGACCGGCCCGGGCGCCAAGACAGGCACCGGCATCGCTGCGACGGCGACCGGCTATGTCTCCGACGCCGTCCGCAAGGCAATGCCGAACGCGCGCGTGCTGCCGCTTGTGGTCGAATGCGGCACGCTGAACGGCCCGGCCGTCATGGAAGCGGTGCAGGCCGACAACTGGCTGCATCTGTTCGGCAAGCCCGACTCGCCGCTGGGCAAACGGATCCGGGACACGCTGCGCTCTGCCTTCATTCCGGACGATCCGGATTGGCAGCGCGCCTGCCTGTCCAGCAGCCTGCGCCATTTCGACCGCGCGCTGGCGGACCTGAAGGCTGTCGAGCTGGATCAGGACGAAGCCATCAAAGGCGAACCGCCGCCGCCCACCATTCGCGCTGGGGTTGCCGATCCGGTGCCCGCCGACGAGGCGAAGACCACGACGCCGGCCGTGCAGATCGACGAGCTTCACAAGAGCTTCGGCTCGCTTCTGGTGCTGAAGGGCGTCAATCTCACCGCTCACGCCGGCGAAGTCATTTCCATGATCGGCTCGTCAGGCTCGGGCAAGAGCACGTTCTTGCGCTGCATCAACCTTCTGGAACAGCCGGACGGCGGCAAGGTCGCCATCGACGGCGAACTCATCAAGATGAAGCCGCTGTCCAACGGCCGTCTTGGGCCGGTCGACATGGCGCAGGTCGAGCGGATCCGCGCCCGCGTCGGCATGGTGTTCCAGAACTTCAATCTGTGGCCGCACATGACGGTGGTGGAGAACATCGTCGAAGCGCCCCGGCATGTGCTGAAGGAGCCGCGCGATAAAGCCATCGAACACGCGCACGCGCTGCTGAAGAAGGTAGGGCTCGCCGACAAGCACGCCCATTATCCCGGCCAGTTGTCCGGCGGCCAGCAGCAACGGGCGGCGATCGCGCGCACACTGGCGATGCGGCCCAAGGTCATCCTCTTCGATGAGCCGACATCGGCGCTCGATCCCGAGCTGGTCGGCGAGGTGCTGCGGGTGATCCGTCAACTGGCGGAGGAAGGCAACACCATGATCCTCGTGACGCATGAGATGCAGTTCGCGCGCGAGGTCTCCCACAAGGTTCTGTTTCTCCACCAGGGAAAGTTGGAGGAAGAGGGTGCACCAGCGGAGCTGTTCGGCAGCCCGCGCTCGGAGCGTCTGCGCCAATTCCTGGCACGGACACTGTGAGGCAAGCCCGCATCCTCGAAGCGTCCGGTTCGCACCGGACAACGGCAATGAAGATCAACAACAAGGGGAACTGATATGAAACTGAAAGTCTTCACGCTGCTCGCATGTCTGGCGGGAAGTATGGGCAGCGCATTGGCGGCCGAGGGCGAGCTGTCGATTGGTACGGAAGGCGCCTACCCGCCATGGAGCATGTCCGACGCCAATGGCAACGTGACCGGTTTCGACGCCGATGTCGGCGCATTGCTGTGCACCAAACTCGCGGTGACCTGCCATTTCGTCGTACAGGCGTTCGACGGTTTGATCCCGGCGCTGAAGGCCAAGCGCTTCGATGTCATTATCTCGGGCATGTCGATCACCGCCGACCGCAAGAAGGAGATCAATTTCAGCGTCGGCTATGCCGAACTGGCCAACATGTTCGTCGCGGCCAAGGGTTCTGATCTGGCCGCCATCACCGATGTCGACACCCTGCTGAAATCGCTCGATGGCAAGAAGGTCGGCGTGCAGGCCGGCACCACGCACGCGCACTTTCTTGAGAAGCGTGCGCCGAATGCCGACCTGAAAACCTACGACACACTCGACCAGATGCAGATCGACCTTGCGAGCGGCCGGATCGATACGGCTTTCGCCGATCAATCCGCCTTGCAGGATTTTCTGGACAAGCCGGATGGCAAGAACTTCCAACTCATAGGTGTTGAGATCAAGAGCACGTTCGACCCGACGCTTGGCGAAGGCATCGGCGTCGGCATCGCGCAGGATAACACCGAACTCAAGGCCAAGATCGACAAGGCGCTTTGCGAGTTGATCGCGGACGGCTCGGTCGGCAAGGCCAGCCAGAAATGGTTCAAGACGGACATTTCCCGGCCCTGCAAATAACGCCTTGGAATTCTGGCATGCGCCCGGACAGCCGGGCGCATGCGTCTCATTGGCACGACAGACTTAGGGCAACTCAGATGGAATTCGGTCTTTGGCAGGTTTGGGAAGCGGGTTGGGCGACCGCCATCCTGCGTGGCGCGTCGATCACAATCCTTGTGGGTTTCGTCAGTATGGCGGCCGGTCTGGTGATCGGCATCGCCTGCGGTCTCATCAAATGGGCCCGGATATTTCCGCTTTCGCTGCTGGTCGATGCCTATACCTCGCTGGTGCGCGGGGTGCCCGAACTTCTCATTATCTACCTCCTGTTTTTCAGCTCGGTTGAATTCGTAACCAAGGTCATGACCGCGTTCGGCTATGCCGGTGTCGCGGAGAGCGGCTATGCGTTCGTCATTGCGGTCATCGCCATCGGCGCGATCTCCGGCGCCTATTCGACCGAGGTCGTGCGCGGGGCTCTGGGCGCGATCCCCGATGGGCATATCGAGGCCGCTCGCGCCCTAGGACTGTCGGGCGCTCGGATCTTTCGCCGCATCATCGCCCCGCAGATGCTGCGCATCGCGGTTCCCGGCATCAACAATGTCTGGCAGACGACGATCAAGGACACCGCCTTGGTTTCTGTGGTCGGCCTTCAGGAGTTGATGCGCATTTCCTTCATCGGCGCGAACTCCACCCGCCACCCGTTCATCTTCTACCTGATTGCGGCGGTGGTTTATCTCGCCATCACGCTTGTAAGCCAGGCCGCCTTCGACGGGATCGAACGCCTGCTCAGGCTGCGGACGAGAAAAGCAGTATGATAGACCTCATTCAACTTGCGGTTCCCGTTCTGCTGAAGGGCCTGTGGGTCACGGCGGCGCTGACCCTCGTTTCGGTGGCGATCGGCTTCAATCTGGGCCTCGGTCTGGCGCTGATGCGGCTGTCGTCGAACCGGATGTTGTCAGGTTTCGCCAAATACTACAGCAATGTCTTTCGCGGGACTCCGCTGCTGGTGCAGATCTTCCTGTTCTACTACGGGCTTGGCCAGCTTTCGCTGATCAAGGACAATGCGGCTTTGTGGTGGCTGATCAGCGACGGCGCACGCTGTGCCGTGCTGGCGCTTGCATTGAATACGGCCGCCTACACGTCAGAAATCCTGCGCGGCGGATTGATGTCGGTTCCGGTCGGTCTTGTCGAAGCGGCCCAGGCGTGCGGCATGTCGCGCATGCTGCGGTTCCGCCGCATCGAGTTCCCGCTCGCCATCCGCCAGGCACTGCCGGCCTATGGCAACGAGCTGATCCTTGTCGTCAAAGGCACCAGCCTCGCCTCGACGATCACGGTGCTCGAAATCACCGGCTACGCCAAGCGGCTCATGAGCCAGACTTTCGCGATCTTCGAGATATTCGCCATTGCCGGGGTGCTCTACCTAGTGATCAACCTGCTGCTGATCGCGATTATCCGTTCCATAGAGCGCCTTCTAATGAGGCATGAGTCCTCCTCTAGCCAGAAATCGACCGCACTCAAATCGATCTGACGTGGTTTCATGACGCGTCTGGTGCTCGTTCTTCGCGATCAGGCCGCCTTCGTCAACCTTGGCGGGCAAGCATGGCGGATCGGCCACCATAGCTGTGGCGCTGACAGCTATATTAGGCGCTTCTTCTTTCGCACTGCCGACGATTGGGCGAGCGTGGCGAGTCAAAGACCCACGCAAGAACTATGAGAGCCTCAGCAGATTCCACCGACCCTCGGATCGGTATGCGCAATGGTTTCGTGCGCATCTCATCTGGGGCGAACCAGTGCCGATGATATCGATGGCGCCGAACACAGCTGTTTCAATAGGTTAGTGGTTTGTGGTACCGGGAGAGCGCTACCGCCTTCCCCACACTCATCGAGCCGTCCATTCCGGCTTCGCTGCTACCGCTGAGCACCTAGCCTGGCCACTTCGATGGTTGAAGGTCCCTGGCTGGCGCGTGCGGCAAAGGTCGGCAACGAGTGCAAAGACAGATTTTGAACCCGACATCCCTGGCTCATCTCGTCGGGCGGAAGGGCTTTGCCAGCGAGGCCGGGAAATGCAGGGCCAGCATCTGACGGTTCCTGGAGATCAGCACAAGGACCATGATGGTCGCCAGATAAGGCAGGGCCGACAACAGTTCGGACGGTACCTCCAGCCCCAGCGCCTGTCCTTGCAGCTGAAGGATCGTCATGCCGCCGAACAGCCAGGCGCCAAGCAGGATGCGCAGCGGCCGCCAGGTGGCGAAGACCACCAGCGCCAACGCGATCCAGCCCTTGCCGGCGGTCATGTTCTCGACCCATAGCGGCGTATAGGCAACCGACAAATAGGCGCCTGCCAGACCCGCCATCAGCCCGCCGAACAGCACGGCCATGTAGCGGATCCTGATCACGGGGTAGCCGATCGCATGCGATGTCTGCGGCGACTCGCCAATCGTGCGCAGAACCAGGCCGGCTTTGGTCCGGTAGAGGAACCAGCTTATAGCGCCGAACATCAGCAGGGCCAGATAGACCATCGGATCGAAGCGGAACAGCAGCGGGCCGATCAGCGGCAAATCGGACAGCATAGGGATGTCGACGCGGTGCAGCGCCTCGATCGGTTCGCTGCCGAAGCCGCGCCCAAGGAAGGCCGAGACGCCCGAGCCGAAGATCGCCAGCGCCAGGCCGGCGGCATATTGATTGGTCAGGAAAGTCAGCGCCAGGACGCCGAACAGCAGCGAGGCGGCAGCACCGGCCAGCGCGCCGGCCAGGATCGCGGCAGGCATGGAATAGCCCGCGGTGACCGCCCAGAAAGCAAGGGCAGCGCCCATCAGCATCATGCCTTCGATCCCGAGATTGAGAACGCCGGATTTCTCGACCACGAGTTCGCCGAGCGCGGCGAAGATCAGCGGTGTGGCGGCGATGACGGTGCCGGTGAAAATGGCAATGAACAGATCCATCAGGCTGTCTCCCCTGTCCGAAAGCTGCTCATCGTGCCGTCTCTAGCGCATGCGTGTCCCGGACGGGTCTTACCAGGCGAACGCGATAGAAGATGAAGAGGTCTGCGGCGAGCAGGAAGAACAGCAGGATGCCCTGGAAGATGCGTGTCAGCGCTGACGGCAGGCCGAGCGTCATCTGCACACCTTCGCCGCCCAGGAAAAGCAGCGACATCAACAGCCCGCCAAGCACGATGCCGAAGGCGTTCAGCCGTCCGATGAAGGCAACGATGATGGCCGCGAAACCGTAGCCTGGCGAAATCTGCGGCGAAAGCTGCCCAAGCGGCCCTGCGGCCTCCGCCATGCCGGCGATGCCGGCCGCCGCACCCCCCGCCAGCATTCCGATCCACACCGCCGCCGATTCGCGGAAGCCGGCATAGCGGGCGGCTAGCGGTGCGGCCCCGCTTACCGACATCTTGTAGCCGAGAAAGCTGCGGTCGGTGAACAGCCACATCAGGAATACGGCGACGACGGTGATGAAGATCGAGGAATTAAGCCGGTAGGCCGGGTCGAAGGACCCAAACAGCGCCGCCGTCGGCAGAAGCGCGGTCTGCGGGTAGTTGAAGCCGGCCGGATCGCGCCAGGGTCCATGCACGAGATAGGACAGGAACAGCGTGGCGATATAGGTCATCATCAGCGTGACGAGGATTTCGTTGGTGTTCATGCGGGCGCGCAGGAAAGCAGGGATCGCCGCCCAAGCCATGCCGGCGCCCATGCCGGCGAGAAACATCAGCGGCAACAGAAGCACGCTTTCGGGGTCCGGCCAGAAAAGCCCGACGCCGCTGGCGGCAATCGCACCCATAGTGAACTGGCCCTCGGCGCCGATGTTCCAGACATTGGCGCGAAAGCCGACCGCCAGCCCGCAGGCGATCAGGATCAGCGGCGAGGCCTTGAGCAGCCATTCGGACAGGCCGTTCATCGAGGAGAGCGGCTCGATGAAGAAGGCATTGAGGGTCGCCAGCGGATCGTGTCCGAGCGATGCGAAGAAAATCGATCCGACGACAACCGTCAACAGTGTTGCCAGTGCTGGCGCGGCGATGCGCATCAGCGAGGAAGGCTCCGGTCTTTGTTCAATCCTGAAGCGCATCGTTGCCGACCCCATTCGCCAATACGCCGTCACGCATGCCGCGGCCCGTCATCAGAAGTCCGATCTCCTCGCGATCGGTCGTCTTGCGCGCCAGCGACGGGGAGACCTTCCCCTGGCAGATCACCAGCAGCCGATCACAGATCTCGAACAACTCGTCTAGTTCTTCCGAGATGACGAGCACCGCCGCGCCGGCACGACTGAGGTCGACGATGGTCTGCCGGATGAAGGCGCTCGCGCCGACATCGACCCCCCAGGTCGGCTGAGATACGAGGAAGAGCTTCGGCTGGAGCGCGATCTCGCGCCCGACAATGAATTTCTGCAGATTGCCGCCGGACAGGCTTTGCGCGGTTGCGTGCGCCCCGTTGGCCTTGACCTTGAATTTTTCGATGATGCCCTTGGCGAAGGTCTTGGCCCTGCGCCGGTCGACCAGCCCGTTGCGCACCGTGCCGAAGCGGTGCGCGGTCAGCACCGCATTTTCCCACAAGGTGTGCGACGGCACGGCGCCGCGTCCGAGCCGCTCTTCGGGAACGAAGGCGACGCCGAGCTTGCGCCGTTCCTGTGGGCGAAGACGGGCTGCGGCCGTTCCGCAAATCCGGATGGCGTCGTTGCGCTCATGCGTGCGCTCGCCGCTCAGCAGGGCGATCAGTTCGGCCTGGCCATTGCCGGAAATGCCGGCCAGGCCGACGATCTCACCGCCATGCACGTTGAACGACACGTTCTTCAGGTCGACGCCGAAATGATCCCGGGCCTTCACTGTAAGGCGGTTGACCTCGAGCACTGGCCTGTCGCTCGGCGCCGGCGGGCCGACATGCATTTCGGGCAGTTTCGAGCCCACCATCATGCGGGCAAGCTCCAGCGACGTCGTCTCCTTCGGGCGCGCGGTGCCGGTGATCTTGCCGTTGCGCAGCACGGTGGCGGTGTCGCAAAGCTCCTGCACCTCATCAAGCTTATGGCTGATATAGACGATGCTGCAGCCTTCGCTGGCCAGCTGCCGGAGCGTTTCAAACAGTTTCATCACCGCTTGCGGCGTCAACACCGAGGTCGGCTCGTCCAGGATCAGCAGTTTCGGCGCCTGCAGCAGGCAGCGCACGATCTCGACGCGCTGGCGTTCGCCGACCGACAGGTCATGCACCTGGCGATGTGGATCGATGGGCATGCCGTAGCGACGCGACAGCTCGCGGATCCTGTTGGCGAGCGAAGGCAGATGGAAGGTGCTGCTGGCCGAGAGCGCTATGTTCTCGACCACTGAAACGGACTCGAACAGCGCGAAATGCTGGTAGACCATTTCGATGCCAAGCGCGCGGGACATCGCCGGGTTATGCGTGGCGATCGGATTGCCGTCGCAGTAGATTTCGCCCGAATCGGCTTGCGCGGCTCCATAGATGATTTTCATCAAAGTGGATTTGCCTGCGCCGTTTTCGCCCAGCACGGCATGGATCTCGCCCGGCTGGATCGACAGCGAAACATCGTCATTGGCGACGACCCCGGGATAGCGTTTGCAAATATTGCGCAGTTCTAGACGCGGGTGCATGGCGAGTCCTGCCGTGGCATTGGGCGAGGTGGGACGATGCGCAAACGGGCAGGCGCCGAAGCATGAAGCTTCAGCGCCGCCCGGCCTGGGTGACGATCAGCTTAGCCTGCCGATCATCCCCTTCACGAACCAGTTCATGCCGCGAATGTCGTCGTCGGCCAGAACCGATCCGGCGGCAACCTTGACCTTACCGTCCTGGTCCTTCAGCTCGCCGGCATAGGGGTGCACCTTGCCACTGCCGATGTCGGCCTCGAGCTGCTTGAGCTTGGCGCGGGCGTCGGCGGGAATGCCTTCATTGTAGGGTGCCATTTTCACCACGCCGGCAGCCAGTCCATCCCAGCGCACTTTCGGCTTCCAGGTGCCGGCGGCGACCGCCTTGGCGGCGCCGACATAGTCGCTGGTCCAGTCGAGAACGAAGGAGGTCAGCTGCTTGCCCGAGGCGAATTTCGACATGTCGCTGGCGTAGCCGATCGACCAGGCGCCGCCATCACCGGCGACTTGCACGCCGGTGGCGGTGTCGGTCATCGAGCAGACGACGTCGCAGCCTTGCGAGATCAGCGTCTTGGCCGCCTCCTTCTCCTTGCCGGGATCGAACCAGGAATTCAGGAAGATGGCATTGCAGGTGGCATTCGGATTGACGCTTTGCGCGCCAAGCAGCAGCGCATTGGCCGGTCCGACGATGTCGGGGATCGGAAAGCCGCCGATGAAACCGATCTTGCCCGATTTCGACATGGTGCCGCCCGCCGCGCCGGCGACGAAGGTGCCTTCGTAATATTTGGCTTCGAAGGTTCCCAGATTGGCGAGGTGGACGATGCCTGAGCAGTGTTCGAATGCCACCTTGGGAAATCGCGGCGCCACCTTCTGCATCGGCGTTCCGTGCGAAAAGCTTGTGCCGAAGATCAGCCTGTTGCCGGCGCTGGCCAGTTCGCGGAAGACGCGCTCGGCGTCCTGCGGCATGAAAATATTGTCGATGACGGTGAGCTCGACCTTGTCACCGAACTCGGCCTTGATGGCATCGACCCCGAGGCTGTGCTGCTTGGTCCAGCCGATCTCAGCGACCGGCGAGACATAGACGGCACCGATCTTCAGCACCTCCTGCGCCCGCGCGATAGTGCTTAGTCCTCCCGAGCCAAGGGCCGCACCGGCCGCGCCGCTGTATTTCAGGAATTCGCGTCTGGTTAAATTGTTCATGATGATAACCCTCTGTTGGTTTTTTTTGTCGATGCCCGGCTTGTCGGTGCCTGGTCTGTTCCGGGGAGGAGATGGAGATGCATTGCCGCGTCGCCATCGCCGGATGTCTTCGGCGACCTTCGCAGCGGAACGGCTGCCGCCTTGTCGCCGTCGAGATAGGGAGCGAGCGCCTCGGCTGGCGTCATCTCGGGAAACACCTCGCGATCCATGATGTAGCCGCGCACCACGGTGCGATGGTGGGTGTCGATCAGATCCATCGCCTGCTTTAGGCGGCCTTTTTCGAGGAGGTCGACGACCCGCGAGTGGTCGTCGAGCAGGTTGCAGTAGTCGAAATCGGCGGTGATGAGCGAGCGCAGCAGCGTGGTGCGGCGCACGAGCTGCGCATGGATTTCCTGCATCACCTTGTTGCGGCTGAGCCGCACGAACACGGTGTGGAATTCCTGTCCGAGCACGTCGGCGAGCGCATCATTGCCGGCGGCGACGGCCTGACGCTGCCGCTCGACATGCTGGCGCAGTTCGGCCCAGCCTGCCGGCCCCAGGCGATCGCTGAGCTGGGCCGCCACGCCCTGTTCGACGAGCGTCAGCGCGTCGTAGATCTCCATCGCTTCCTGCATGCTCGGTCTGGCGACGAAGGCGCCGCGATTGCGCTCGATCTGGGCCAGCCCGTCATCCGCGAGCCTTATCAGCGCCTGACGCACCACGATGCGGCTGACGTCGAATATCTCGGCCAGTTCCCGTTCGCCGAGTTTGCAGCCCGGCACGAGCCGATGATCGATAATGGCGCGCGTCAAAGTGTCGGCGATCGTTTGGGAACGCCCACTCACGGCATTGCTCTCCGCCACTTCCAGGACATGATCAGCAGGCTCCCACAGTGAGCCGGGACGCAACATATTCCCGGATTCAGAATTTCATGCATCGGAATGCAATCGAGGAAATCTGTCAACACAAAAAACGAATTTGGCCGACAAAAAATTATTGATTGATATCCAATCTTGTGGTTTCGTGATCTCGAAACGCCGGGCTAGGTTCATGGTGAAGGGCTAGCCGAGTTGGGAGGGAAGCCGATGGCAACCCGCTGCGTCGATCGCGAGCTTCTGAACGACTGGCATGTTGTCGCCGACCAGGAATCGCTCAGCCAGGATACGCCATTTCCGACACGTCTGCTGGGGGCCGACCTCGTGGTGCGCAGGCGTCGCGACAGGACTGAGGTCGTGCGCTCCGATACCGGCTCCGTGCTGAGGAGCGCTGAGCGCTACGGCTTCATCTGGGCATGTCTCGACCAGCCTTGGCGCGACATCATCTACATTCCCGAGGCCAACGAGGCCGACCGCCATCTCGTCAGTGGCGGGTCGATCGCGGTCAAGGTGTCCGGCCTTCGGGCCGTCGAGAATTTTCTGGACATGGGCCATTTCCCCTTCATCCACACCGGCTGGCTTGGCGAAGAGCCGCATACGGAAGTGGCCCCCTACAAGGTGGAAATCACCGCTCAGGACGAGGTGCTGGCGACCGAATGTAAATTCTATCAGCCCATCGCCTCGCCGACCGCCAAGGAAGGATTTGTCGTCGACTACATCTATAAGGTGATCCGGCCCTATACGGTGGCGCTTTACAAGAGCAATCCGATCCAGAAGGACCGGCTCGAAGTGATCACTCTGTTCGTGCAGCCGGTCGACGAGGAAAACTGCATCGCCCATCCCTACCTCTGCTATCTCAAGGAAGGTATGGAGGCGGCGACGGTTCGCAGCTTCATGCAGCTCATCTTCGGCCAGGACAAACCGATCCTGGAGAACCAGATGCCGAAGCGCCTGCCGCTCGATCCGCGCGCCGAGACACCGATCCGCGCCGACGCCGTCTCGATTTCCTACCGACGCTGGCTGCGTGACCGGGCCGTCACCTACGGCGCTATACCGGCGCAAATCTGATTTGGGCGCCCTGACGACATTGAAGAGGGTAATATGATGACAAAATGCTCGGATCCCGTGATCCTCAATCTCTGGCACCCCGTAGGCGCGATCGCCGAACTCGCTCCCGGAGCCTTCCAGGAAACGGTTCTGCTGGAGGAGCGCCTAAGCTTTGCCGTCGATGCCGATGGAGAGCCCGTCGTCTGGCGATCGCGGCAGGATATGCACCGGGCCGACCAGGTTCCGGCTGCCGACCGGCTGCCGGCAAGGAGCGCCTACGGCTATGTCTGGACCTCGCTCGGCTCGCCGCCGGCCGATCTTTTCCCGATCCCGGAATATGGCGAACCCGATCGTCGCAAGCTCAATGCAGCCACGTTCGGCGTCAACGTCTCGGCGCCCCGCGCCATCGAGAATTTTCTCGACATGGGCCACTTTCCTTATGTCCACACCGATATTCTCGGCGTCGAGCCGCACACCGAGGTCAAGGAGTACGATGTCGAGATCTCCGTCGACCGCGACGAGATCCTGGCGACGCGTTGCCGCTTCTTCCAGCCGATGGCTTCGACCGCTTCCGACGGTGGCGCGGACGTGGATTACGTCTATCGCGTGCCGCATCCCTATTGCTCGGTGCTCTACAAATCGAGCCCGGTCGACGAGGCCCGGCGTGATGTGATCGCCATCTTCCTGCAGCCGGTCGACCAGGAGCACGTGCGCGCGCACATGCTGCTTTGCGTGCTCGACGAAGATAATGAAGACAAGGTGATCAAGCGCTTCCAGCAGACGATCTTCGGCCAGGACAAGCCGATCCTGGAAAACCAGGTGCCGAAACGCCTGCCGCTCGATCCGCGCGCCGAAACTCCGATCCGTGCTGACAAGTCCGCCATCGCATACCGGCGCTGGCTCAGCCAGAAGGGCGTGACCTACGGGGTCATTCCGGCCGCGGCCTGACAAGACATTTTTTGGAGACGACGAATGCTGGAAATAGCCAAGAGCCAGTGGCATCCGATCGCTGCCGCCCATGACCTGCCCTACCGCCATGTTTTCCACGGCCAATTGCTCGGCCGGGAATTCGCGGTCTGGCGTGCCGACGACGGGTACGTCAACATCTGGGAGAACCGCTGCCTGCATCGCGGCGTCAGGTTGTCGATCGGCATCAATGACGGCCGCGAGCTGAAATGCCAGTATCACGGCTGGCGCTATTCGAACCGCACGGCCGGCTGCACCTATATCCCCGCGCACCCCGCCGATGCACCGGCCCGCACCATCACCAACCGGACCTTCCCGGCGGTGGAGCGCTATGGCCTTGTCTGGTCGTCCGAGGAGCCGCGGGGTGAGGTCCCCGATGTCACCGGGCTGACCGAGAGCAAGCTGCTGGTCTTGCGCGGAATCCCGGTCAACGCACCGGCAGGCAAGGTTGTGGAAAGACTGAGGGCCTATCGTTTCCAGCCCAGCGCCGCCGTCGAAGGCGAAGGTGCCGAGACCGTGGTCGAAGCTGCGCAGGATTTCGTGGTGGCGCTGCGCTCGGCGGACGGCGGCGCGCAGACGCAAGGGGTCTTCTTCGTCCAGCCGGTCGATTCCAACCGTTCGGTCATCCGTGGCGTGCTCGATGAGGATGCAGAAGGGGCGGCGCGCATCGCCATCCTGCGCCACCACAATGAAAGGCTGTCGAAGCTGCGCGACGAGGCGGAGCGCGAGGCGGCCACCGCGCAGGCGCCGGCGCCGATCGAACCGGTTTACGAAAGGGTGTCCACCGAACTCGCCGAAATGCCTGAAGCGAGCACGCATGCCCGTAAGGCGGCACTGCGCGTCACGGTGGCGAGGAAATGGCAAGCGGCCGACGGCGTTGCCGGTTTCGAGCTTCGCCCGATCAAAGGCATCCTGCCCACCTTCCAGCCCGGTGCGCACATCGACGTGCACATGCCCAATGGCGAGATCAGGCAGTATTCGATCACCAACGGTCCTGGCGAAACCGACAGCTTCGTCATCGGCGTCAAGCTGGAGCGCGATTCCAAGGGCGGTTCGAAATGCATGCACGAAACCGTGCGCGAAGGCGACGTGCTGGCGATTTCCGAGCCGCGCAATAATTTCCCGCTGCGCCGCGATGCGATCAAGACGCTGTTCGTAGCCGGCGGCATCGGCATCACGCCGTTGTTGGCCATGGCGCAGGCGCTGAAGAACCAGGAACTGACGCACGAGCTTCACTATTTCGCGCAGGGCGAAGAACACCTCGCTTTCTCTGATCGGCTGAAGCATCTCGGCGATGCACTCAAGCCGCATCTCGCGCTATCGCCGGACGCGACCGGAGCCGAGCTGCGGCAGATCCTCGCCGGTTACCGGAATGGGATGCATCTCTATATCTGCGGACCCGGACCGATGCTGGAGGCGGCGCGAAAGATCGCGGCCGAGCAGGGCTGGCCGGAGAGCGCGGTACATTTCGAGTACTTCAAGAACGCCAACAAGATCGATGACAGTTCGAGCTTCGAGATCGTCTTGGCGCGTTCGTGCGTCACGCTCCAGGTGCCTGCCGGCAAGACGATTATGCAGGTGATGCGCGAGAACGGCATCGATGTGCCGTCGTCCTGCGAGCAAGGCGCCTGCGGCACCTGCGTGGCGACGGTGATCGAAGGCGAGCCGGACCACCAGGACGTCTATCTCAACGATGCCGAGCGGAAAGCCGGCACCAGAATCATGACCTGCGTGTCGCGGGCCAAATCGGCGCGCCTCGTGCTGGATACCTAGGAGCAGCCGATGATCACGCTTTACGACTACGAACTGTCGGGCAATTGCTACAAGCTGCGTTTGCTGATGAGCTTCCTCGGCGTCGACTACAAGACGGTCCCGGTCGATTTCTATCCCGGCCGCGAACACAAATCGGAATGGTTCCTGAGGCTCAATCCGCTCGGGCAGTTGCCGGTCATCGACGATGACGGGCTGGTGCTGCGCGACGCCCAGGCGATCCTGGTCTACCTCGCCGCGAAATACGATCCGTCTGGCACCTGGTACCCCAGGGACAACCCGGCCCTGCTCGGCGAGATCAGCCAGTGGCTGGCCTTCGCCGACAGCATTACCTCCACCGCATCGGCCGCCCGCCTGCACGATGGGCTGTTCTATGACTTCGACATCGATGCGGCGCGCGCCGGCGCGCACCGGCTATTCCGTATCCTTGACGAGCATCTGTGGTTCGGCGAACAGCAGGGGCGCGGCTGGATCTGTCCTGCCGATCATCCGACCATCGCCGACATCGCTTGCTTTCCCTACATCATGCTGTCGGAGGAGGGTGGCATTCCGCGTCAGGACTATCCGGCTATGCGGCGCTGGTGCGATCGCGTCAAGCGCATCAAGGGTTTTGCCGTCATGTCGGGCGTGTTTCCTGCGGGACCGGCCAAGGCTGCCGCATAATTTAATTTTCAATCGTATAGCCGGGCGATCGTCTCGGCGGGCAAGTTTGGGAGAGAGAAATGAAAACCCGCGCCGCTGTCGCTGTTGGAGCCGGAAAGCCGCTTGAGATCATGGAGGTCGACCTCGAGGGACCGCGCGATGGCGAGGTGCTGGTCGAAATCAAGGCGACCGGCATCTGCCACACCGACGAGTTCACGCTGTCAGGCGCCGACCCCGAAGGCATCTTCCCGGCCATTCTCGGCCATGAAGGCGCCGGCGTCGTGGTCGATGTCGGCAAGGGCGTCACCTCGGTCAAGAAGGGCGACCACGTCATCCCGCTCTACACGCCGGAATGCCGGCAGTGTCCATCCTGCCTGTCGCGCAAGACCAATTTGTGCACCGCTATCCGTGCCACGCAAGGCCAGGGCCTGATGCCGGACGGCACGTCGCGCTTCTCGATCGGCAAGGACAAGATCTTTCATTACATGGGCTGCTCGACCTTCTCCAACTTCACCGTGCTGCCGGAGATCGCGGTCGCGAAGGTCAATCCGGACGCGCCTTTCGACAAGATCTGCTACATCGGCTGCGGCGTCACCACCGGCATCGGTGCGGTCATCAACACCGCCAAGGTAGAGCAAGGTGCGACATCAGTGGTCTTCGGCCTCGGCGGTATCGGCCTCAATGTCATCCAGGGCCTGAAGCTTGCCGGCGCCGACATGATCATCGGTGTCGACCTGAACAACGACAAGAAGGAATGGGGCGAGCGATTCGGCATGACGCATTTCGTCAATCCGAAGGAGATCGACGGCGACATCGTCCCTCACCTCGTCAACATGACCAAGCGCGGTGCCGACCAGATCGGCGGCGCCGACTACACGTTCGACTGCACCGGCAACACCAAGGTGATGCGCCAGGCGCTGGAAGCTTCGCATCGCGGTTGGGGCAAGTCGGTCGTCATCGGCGTCGCCGGCGCCGGCCAGGAGATTTCGACACGGCCGTTCCAGTTGGTCACCGGTCGCAGCTGGATGGGCACCGCCTTCGGCGGCGCACGCGGCCGCACCGACGTGCCCAGGATCGTCGACTGGTACATGGACGGCAAGATCCAGATCGACCCGATGATCACCCACACGCTGAAGCTCGAGGACATCAACAGGGGATTCGACCTCATGCATGAGGGCAAGTCGATCCGGAGTGTCGTGGTTTACTGAAGACGGCCACACGCCGCCGGCCATCCGGCCAGCGACCCCAGGAAGACAACCGTCTCGGAAGTCGGCGCCATGATGACCGGACGTAGGGAGGAGGCTATCCAATCATCCCCTTCGAACCGAGAACCGATCGCCATGGCCTATGGCCGCCGCGTCCTTCGCCATGGCCATTGCCGCCGGACTTGCCGTGTCCGCCCTGCTGCTCGCCTCGACCGGCGCCAATGTCGGCCAGGTTTTTTCAACACTCGTGCAAGGCGCCGTCGGCTCGCCCAAGGCGATAGCCACGACGCTGGTCAAGGCGACGCCGATTATCCTTACCGGCCTGGCCACCGTCATCGCCTTCCGCGCACAGTTGTGGAGCATCGGCCAGGAAGGTCAGGTGTTTGCAGGCGCCATGGGCGGCTATCTCGGCGCGCAGGTGCTGGCCAGCCTGCCAGGCGTGGTGTTCTTCCCTGGCGTGCTCGTTTTCGGCATGGCGGCCGGCGTGGCGCTTGGCTGGCTCGCCGCGGTGCTCAAGAACCGTTTCGGCGTCAATGAAATCATCTCGACGGTGATGCTCAACTATCTCGTCTACCTGCTCTCCTGGATGTTGCAGGGCGGCCCGTGGGGTGAGTGCGGCGGCACGATTTCCTACCAACAGTCGCCAATGCTGCCCACCGAAGCCTTCCTGCCCGCATTGTTTGGCAGCAGCAGGTTGCATGCAGGCGTGCTGTTGCCCTTCTCACCGCCGCCATCTGCTCAATGGTGCTGTCGCGGACGCCGCTTGGCTACGCGATCCGTGACCTTGGCTACAATCCAGAGGCGCTTCGGCACAAGGGCGTCAACATCGGCCGCACGGTCACCATCATCCTGATGGCAAGCCGGGCGCTCGCGGCACTTGCCGGCGCAATCGAGCTGTTCGGCGTGGCGCATAGGCTGCGCGCCGACAACCTTGTCCGGCTTGGCTATGCCGGCATCATCGTTGGCATGATCGGCGGCTTACGACCGCTTGGCACGGTCATGGCAGGGCTGTTCTTCGGAGGGCTGGCCAGTGGCGCCGTCTATATGCGCGTGCTTGGCGATGTGCCCGCGGCACTGGTGCCGGCCATCCAAGGCATCAGCTTGTGGTTGCGGCCGTTTCTGCCTACCACCTGGATGCCGGATGTCGTCTTCTCGGCAAAAAGCGGCCAGTCGCTCGTTTCGCTGATCGCTCGTTTCACGCCGCTCGGGGAGCGTTTGTCCATGAGCTGGGGCATGCGAGACATAGTCTGAAGCGTCGGGTCATGCTTTTTGTTTCGAAATTTGATCATTGCGTCGTCGATCTGCTTTGTCGCCAGCCTATCGGTGAGTCACCGATGATCATTTCCGCTGTCGTCGCAAATTATCCGGGCGAGGATTTGTGCGCATATCGATTTTGGCAAATTACGCTTCCACTGCCTGCCCGTGACAAGTGAACCATGTCACCGCAGGAGGCGGAACTCTGGCATCTTGTCCACGGATACCGAAATTGGTGCCTGCTCGCCACATGCAGGTTTCCTCTCAGACGAGCTGGCGGCGAAGCTCGCGGGGCGCCGCGCGGTTGTGTTTGCCGATTAAGAAGCGATGGTGGTATCGACCATCAAGTTGGGCACACCGGCAAATGCCGCATCTTGCAACATTGCCGGGGCTTGGCCAAGGTGGAGCATGTCTGAATCGCAACCTGCTGTCAGCCGAGTCCTTGCGCCCCGTCGCCATGCTGAGATCCTGAAACGCGTTCGCGCCCAGGGATCAGTCAGCATTGCTGAACTCGCCGGCTTCTTCGATGTCTCGCGCGAAACCATCCGTCGTGATCTGAAGCTGCTGTCGGATCAGGGACAACTCGACATTGTGCACGGTGGTGCTGCCCGCTTTGAACCGAGCGAACCGGCGATGAGCTTGCGCAGCCAGGAAAACGCTCATGGCAAGGCGGCGATCGGCAAGGCGGCCGTCGGATTGATCAGGAATGGCATGGTGGTCTTTCTCGATTCCGGCACCACCACCTTGGCCGTCGCGCAGGCCATGATCAAGTTGCGCGATCTTACCATCTGCACGGCAAGCCTGAAGATAGCGCTGCATCTGTGCCATGTCCCGGGCATGCGCGTGCATATGCTGGGCGGCGAAATCGATCCGGGCGAGGAGGCGGCTTCCGGCATCGACACACTCGATGCAATGGGCCGCTTTCGCGTCGACATCGCCTTTCTCGGTGGCGGCGCCCTGTCGCCGGAAGGCGACGTGACGGACTTCACCCGTGCCGGCGCCGAGCAGCGCGGCCGTATGATCGCGCTCGCCGGCAAGGCTTATTTCGTGCTCGATAGCAGCAAGTTCGGCAAGCTGACACCGCTCAGGATTCCGAATTTCGAACGGGCTGCCGGCGTTATCGTCGACGCCAATCCCGGACCAACGCTTGCGGAGGCGCTTTCGCGAAAGGGGCCAGAGCTCCTCGTTGCTTGATGTGATATTTTGTGACTTTTTGAGTTGATATTTGGTTTCTTTGTGTTAGTGTCCCGACCATCCCTCCAATGGCGGAACGCTCATGGCAAATGAATTTCCCACCCACGCTCGCGTTGTCATCGTCGGTGGCGGCATCATTGGCTGCTCGGTCGCCTATCATCTGACAAAACTCGGCTGGACCGATGTTGTCCTGCTTGAGCAGGGACAACTCAGCGGCGGCACCACCTGGCATGCCGCCGGTCTTGTCGGTCAGTTGCGCAGCCATTCGAACATGACCAGCCTGATCAGATACTCCACCCAGCTTTACAGCGAGTTGGAGGCCGAAACCGGCCTTGCCACCGGCTGGAAGAATTGCGGCTCGCTGTCTGTTGCGCGCACCGCTGATCGCATGACGGTGCTGAAGCGCACGGCCGCGTCGGCGCGTGCTCAGGGCGTGGAGATCGACGTCATCTCGCCCCGGGAGGCTGCAGATCTCTGGCCGGTGATGGCGACGGACGATCTCGTCGGCGCCGTCTGGCTGCCGGGAGACGGCAAGGCCAATCCCACAGACTTGACGCAATCTCTGGCCAAGGGCGCGCGCAACCGCGGCGCTAGGATATTCGAGCGGGTGAAGGTCACCGGCATCACGGTGAAAAACGGCGTCGCCTGCGGCGTCGAAACGGAGCGCGGCGACATCGCCACCGAGATCGTCGTCAACTGCGCCGGCCAATGGGGGCGCAAGGTGGGTTTGATGTGCGGCGTCTCGGTGCCGCTGCATTCGGCCGAGCATATGTACATCGTCACCGGCAGGATCGAGGGCGTGCACCCGGACCTGCCTGTGATGCGCGACCCTGACGGCTTCATCTACTTCAAGGAAGAGGTCGGCGGCCTGGTGATGGGCGGCTTCGAGCCGCATGCCAAGCCGTGGGGCATGAATGGAATCCCCGAAAATTTCGAGTTCGCGCTGTTGCCCGACGATTGGGACCAGTTCGAAATCCTAATGGAAAACGCGCTGGTCCGCGTGCCGCAGCTGGCGCATGCCGAGGTCAAGAAATTCTACAACGGTCCCGAAAGCTTCACGCCGGACAACAATTTCATCCTCGGCGAAGCACCGGAACTGAAGAATTTCTATGTCGGCGCTGGCTTCAATTCGATGGGCATCGCCAGTGCCGGCGGCGCGGGCAGGGCACTGGCCGAATGGATCGTCAACAGCGCACCGACCATGGATCTGTGGCCGGTCGACATCAGGCGCTTCGCCTCGTTCAACAACAACCCGCGCTGGCTGCATGACCGGGTCAAGGAGACGCTCGGCCTGCACTACGCCATGCCATGGCCGAACCGGGAACTCGACACCGCGCGGCCGTTCCGCCGCTCGCCGCTCTATGACCGGCTGGCCGCCAGGGGCGCCTGCTTCGGCTCCAAGATGGGCTGGGAGCGCGCCAACTGGTTCGCCGCACCGGAAGAGAAGCCCGAGAATGACTATGCCTTCGGCCACCAGAATTGGCACGAGGCGGTCCGCCGCGAGATGAAGGCGACGCGCGAGGCTGTCGCCATCTTCGACCAGACGTCTTTCGCAAAACTGCTTGTCCAGGGCCGCGACGCTTGCGCCGTGCTGGACCGGATCTGCGCCGGCAATGTCGATGTACCTATAGGCACGTCGGTCTACACGGGTGTGCTCAACGCGCGTGGCGGCTATGAAAGCGATCTCACCGTGATGCGGCTGGGCGCGGAAAAATTCCTCATCGTCACAGGGTCCGCGCAAGCGGTCCACGACGCCGACTGGATCATCAAGAACATTCCGGCCGATGCGCATGCGATCCTGACTGACGTCACCTCCGCCTACGCCGTGCTGGCCGTGATGGGGCCACGCTCGCGCGATCTCCTCGCCAGACTGTCGTCGGCCGATCTCTCCAATGCGGGCTTTCCCTTCGCCACCATCCGCGAGATCGATATCGGCCATGCCACCGCCTATGCCAACCGCATGACCTATGTCGGAGAGCTCGGCTGGGAGCTGATCGTGCCGACCGAATTTGCCGTCGGCGCCTACGAGGCGCTGCATAATGCCGGCCGCGAATTCGGAGTGCTGGACGCCGGCTACTATGCGCTCGACGCCTTGCGCATCGAAAAGGGTTTTCGAGCCTGGGGTCGGGAATTGACCCCTGACATCAACCCTTGGCAGGCCGGGCTCGGCTTTGCCGTAGCCATGGACAAACCGAGCGGCTTCATCGGCCACGAGGCGTTGGCCAAGGCAAAGTCATCGGCGGCACCAGTAAAGCGCGTCGTGCTGTTCACTCTCGACGATGCCGAACCGATGCTGTGGGGCGGTGAACTGATCCTGCGCGACGGCAAACCGGTGGGCGAAGTCCGCTCGGCTGCCTACGGCCACACGCTTGGCCGCTCGGTAGCGCTCGGACTGATCGAGAATGAAGCTGGCGTCGATGCCGCGTTCGTCACCGGCGGACGTTTCGAGATCGACCTTGCCGGCGTGCGCCATACTGCCACGGCGCATCTGCGCAGTCCCTACGATCCAAAGTCGGAGCGGGTGAAGGCGGATGTGGTGGAGGTGAAAGCTGCAGCTTAATCCACCGACATGGAACGCGCCATGTCGAGAAAAGCGCGCACGAGCTTGCCGCCGCTGCGTTCGCGCAGGCAGATCAGCGCTTCGTCCATCAAGGTCTCGGGGGCGTCGATGGTAATCGCCACCAGCCGCGAATCCTGGCCGAACTCGGCCGCCGAGACAAAGCCGATGCCGGCGCCCGAGGCGACGATTTCGCGGACCGCCTCGCGGCCTTCGGCCTCGATCACGGGTCTCAATTCGATCTTCGACACCGCGGCGAGGTCTTCGAGCTTCTGACGCGTCTTCGAGCCGCGCTCGCGCATCACCAGCGATTCCAGCGCGAGTTGCTTGAGGGTCAGCGATTTCCTACCCGCCAGCGGATGATCGATGGAGGCAAAAGCGATGATCGGCGTGGAGTTGAGCTTCAGCACTTCGAAGTCGCGCCCCGTAGGCACCTCGCCCAGCACGCCGATGTCGGCATCGTAGCTGTAGAGGCTGCTGATCACCGTCTCGGTGTTGCCGGCGCGCACCGAAACCTGGACACCGGGATAGCGCGCCCGGAAGCTGCCGAGGATATGAAGAAGATGATGCGCTGCATCGGCCACGATGCGCAGCGTGCCGGCGCGCAGGGCGCGCGATTCCGTCAACAGTTCGAGTGCCTGTTGCTCGGTGTCGAACATGCGGTGGGTTATTTCGAGCAGCTTCTGGCCCGAATGGGTCAGCGTGACCTGCTTCTTGTTCCGGTTGAAGAGCAGGACGTCATACTCTTCCTCGAGCTTGCGCACCTGGTCCGAGATGGCCGGCTGGGTCAGGAACAGCGCTTCCGCAGCGCGTGAAAAACCGCCTGAAATCGCGACCTGATGAAAGGCCCGCAACTGGACGTAGCGCATCTTTTCCGCCCTTCGAGATCCCGGAAGCCTATCATAAGCCTCATAAGCCACATTAATTGAAAAATAGAAATGAACGATTTGACTTATGTTCAGCCAAATCTAGCCTGAGTGAGGGTCGACGTCTTTGCCGGCCACGGACACCCGGAGGCGTAACCATGCAATTTTCCATCATCCTGCTGCATTTGGCGGGTGCTGTCATGCTGCTGCTTTGGGCCGTGCGCATGGTGCGCACGGGCGTCGAGCGGGCCTGCGGGCCTGCATTGCGCGATGCCCTGCGGCAGGCTCGCGATGCGCGGGTCAGGTCGGCGGGGATTGGCATCGTGCTTGCCGTCCTGCTGCAGAGTTCCACCGCCGTCGCCGTGCTGGCGGCAGGGTTTGTCGCCAGCGGCATGGTGTCGGTGACCGCCGGGCTGGCGATCCTGCTTGGCGCCGACCTTGGTTCGGCGTTGGTCGTGCAGGTGCTGTCGTTCGACCTCAGCTGGTTGATACCGGCGCTAATCCTGGTCGGCGGCGCGATGTTCCTGAAGTTCGAGGCACGCAGCATCAAGCAAGGCGGACGCATCACGATGGGCATCGCCTTCGTGCTGTTGTCGCTGCACATGATCGGCGAGGCGACCGTGCCGATGCGGCAGAGCACATTGCTGCCCCTGGTGATCTCTTATCTGCGCGCCGACTATTTCACCGCCTTTGCCGCTGCCGCGCTGTTCACGTGGTTGATCCACTCCAGCGTGGCGGCAATCCTGCTGTTCGTCACGCTCGCCGCGCAGGGAGTCTTGCCAGTCGAGGTCGGTCTTTTCTTCATCCTCGGCGCCAATTGCGGCGGCGCGCTGATCGCCGTGTGGCTCACGCGAGGCGAGGCCGTCCAGGCGCGCCGCGTCCCGCTCGGCAATCTGATCTTCCGTGGCGCGGCAGCACTTGCCGCCCTGTTTGCGCTTCAGGCGGTGGTGTTTCCGACCCATCTGTTTGGTTCGACCGAAGGCCGGCAACTGGTCAATTTGCATCTCGCTTTCAATCTGGCACTCGTCGCCTGCTGCCTGCCTTTCACCGGCATGATGGAAAGGCTGGTGACCTTGCTGATCGCCGACAGACCGCCGGCAAAGGCACGCGCGGACCTCATGTCGCGCCGCAGCAGCGCGCTTGATCGTACCGTCATGCGCACGCCAGGTCTCGCGCTGGCCAGTGCCACCCGCGAGTTGCTGCGCATGGGCGAGGTCGTCGAGGTGATGCTGCGTCCGGTGATGGATTTCTTCGACGCCGGCACCGCCGATCAGATCCGCCAGGCGCAGAAGCTCGATGACGAGGTCAACCGCGCCCATACCGAGATCAAGCTCTACATCGCCGAGGTCAATCGCGGCAGCATGACCGCGACCGAAGCCCAGCGCGGTATCGAACTCACCGATTTCGCCATCAATCTCGAACGCGCCGGCGACATCGTCGCCAAGAACCTGCTCGTGCTCGCCCGGGAATTGCGCGACAAGAACCTGCGCTTTTCACGCGATGGCTGGAGCGAACTGTCCGGGCTTCATAACCGTGTCATGGCTAACATGCAGCTTGCGCTCAACGTGCTGGTGTCGAGCGATCTCGACTCGGCGCGGCAACTCGTCGTCGAGAAGGAGCGGATGCGCAAGCTGGAACGCATGAGCCATGATCGTCACCTGAAGCGCCTGCAATCGGGAATGCCGCAGAGCATCGACACCAGCGACATCCATATCGAGGCGGTCGGGGCATTGAAGGAAATCAACTCGCTGATGGCGTCGGTCGCCTATCCCCTGCTGACGCAAAGCGGCGATCTGCTCGAAAGCCGGCTGGCGAAGGGCGGCGGGGTTGCGGATGAGATGGCTTCCGCGGTGGCATGACAAGGCGGAACTGCTCGATGAAGCCGGCAAACTTATCCATCGTCCAAATCGATACATCGATACAAAATAACGATTTTACAAATATGTCATTCAGGCCGAAACTTAGGCCATATCAAAAAGCAGCGATCTGTCGGAGGACACCATGCTCGCCGAGACCAAATTTGCCGCCGAGCCGCTGGCCAGTCCGGCACTGGGCGAGCCCTATCTTCTGACCCCAGGCCCCCTGACCACGGCCTATTCGGTCAAGCAGGCCATGCTGCGCGACTGGGGATCATGGGACGGCGATTTTCGCGGCATGACCGCCGATATGCGCCGCCGCCTGCTGGCGCTGACCGGCGACACGACTGGCGATTTCGATTGCGTGCCGATGCAAGGCAGCGGCTCCTTTTGCGTCGAGGCGATGCTGGGTTCGTTCGTGCCCAGGGATGGCAAGGTGCTGGTCCTGGCCAACGGTGCCTACGGCCTGCGTGCCGCGCAGACCATGCAGTATCTTGGTCGCGCCTATATGCTGATCGACAAGGGCGACTATCTGCCGCCGCGCGGTGACGAGGTGGCGGCGGCTCTCGAGGCCGACCCGGCGATCACGCATGTCATCGCCATCCATTGCGAGACCAGTTCGGGCATCCTCAATCCGGTCGCCGAGATCGCCGAAGCCGTCCACGCCAAGGGCCGCAAGCTCCTCGTCGATTCCATGAGCGCCTTCGGCGCCGTCGCGCTTGATGTCAACGATATCCGCTACGAGGCGATGGTCTCCTCCGCCAACAAATGCATCGAGGGCGTGCCGGGCTTTGGCTTCATCATCGCCCGCAAGAGCGAATTGGAGGCCGCCAGGGGCCGCAGCCACTCGCTGTCGCTCGATGTCCATGCCCAGTGGGCGCACATGAACAAGACCGGCCAGTGGCGTTACACGCCGCCGACACATGTCGTTGCTGCCTTCCTCGAAGCGCTGCGCCAGCACGAGGCCGAGGGCGGCGTCGCCGGCCGAGGTGCTCGCTACACCAGGAACCGCGACGTGATGGTGGCCGGCATGCGCGATCTTGGCTTCGAGACCTTGTTGAAAGACCGCTGGCTGTCGCCGATCATCGTCACCTTCTTCAACCCGGCCCATGCCAATTTCGCCTTCGACCGCTTCTACGAGCTGATGAAGGACAAGGGCTTCATCATCTATCCGGGCAAGCTGACCGCCGTGGACTCCTTCCGCGTCGGCTGCATCGGCCAGATGGACGAACATGTCATGCGCCGCGTCGTCGGGGCGGCGGCGCAGTCACTGAAGGAAATGGGCGTAGACACGGCTGCCCCACCCGCCGCTGCAATCGCCGAGCGCGCCAAACTCGCCGCCTGAAGCGGCACTATTCAAGGGATTTTCGATGAACCAGATGTCTCCGATCAATGTCGCGGTCAACGGCCGCACCTACGCCTGGCCGCGTGTGCCGGCCATCGCCATCTGCCTTGACGGCTGCGAGCCGGCCTATCTCGACGAAGCTATTCATGCCGGGCTGATGCCGGCTCTGGTCAGGATCAAGGAAAAGGGCACGGTGCGCTTCGCCCACTCGGTCATTCCGAGCTTCACCAACCCCAACAATCTGTCGATCGCCACTGGTCGGCCGCCTTCAGTGCACGGCATCTGCGGCAACTATCTTTACGAGCGCGAGACCGGCAAGGAAGTGATGATGAACGACCCGCGCTTCCTGCGCGCGCCGACGATCTTCCAGGCTTTCTATGATGCCGGCGCCAAGGTCGCGGTGGTCACCGCCAAGGACAAGCTGCGCGCCTTGCTCGGCAAGGGATTGGCCTTCGACGAAGGCCGCGCGCTGTGTTTCTCGGCGGAAAAGTCGGACACCACGACTGTCGCAGAACACGGCATCGACAATGCCTCGAAGCACTTTGGCCTGCCGGTGCCCGAGGTCTATTCGGCCGAGCTGTCGGAATTCGTCTTCGCCGCTGGCGTCCAGTTGCTGAAGGAGTTCCGCCCCGACATCATGTACCTGACGACGACAGACTATGTGCAGCACAAATACGCGCCTGGCGTGCCGCAGGCCAACGCCTTCTATGAAATGTTCGACAAGTACCTGACCGAACTCGATGCGCTGGGCGCGGCGATCGTCGTCACCGCCGACCATGGCATGAAGCCCAAGCACAAGGCCGACGGTTCGCCCGACGTCGTCTATGTCCAGGACCTTTTGGACGAGTGGTTGGGCAAGGACGCCGCCAGAGTCATCCTGCCGATCACCGACCCCTATGTTGTGCACCACGGCGCCCTCGGCTCGTTTGCCACCGCCTATCTTCCTGATGGCGCCGACCGGGCCGGCATCATGGCGCGGCTGGCCAAGATCGATGGCATTATGCTGGTCGTCGACAGCCCGACGGCTTGCGAGCGTTTCGAGCTACCGGCCGACCGCATCGGTGACATCGTGCTGATCTCGACGGAGAACAAGACCATTGGCACCAGCGAACACCGACATGATCTGGCGGCGCTCAACGAACCGCTCCGCTCGCATGGCGGGCTGACCGAGCAGGAGGTGCCGTTCATCGTCAACCGCGTGCTGCTGGATTTGCCGAACGAGCCGACGCTGCGCAATTTCGACGCGTTCCTCTACGCAACGATGGCAGCGGCGCAGGCTTGATGTCGAGCGCGATTGTCGACCCCCACTCCGCCGAGCTTCGCTCGGCACCTCTCCCCCGATCGACGGGGGAGAGGAAGGGCGCGCGGGTTGCCGATCTTGGCTTCCTTCCTCTCCCTCCGGAGAGGGGAGAGGTGGCGCCGCGCAGCGGCGACGGAGTGGGGGAAGCATCGCCAAGACGCGATGGTCGCGCCGACAAAAGTTCTATGTGGCTCACTAAGCACCGGGAAGACTCACATGACCAAGCTTGACCCTGCCATCAAAGTTCGTCATGAGCCGATGCGTATCGCCGGCAAGAAGGTCGATGCCGACGGCGTCGTCGAGGTGCGCTACCCCTGGAACGATACCGTTATCGGCACCGTGCCGGCGGGCCGCGCCGAGCATGCCCGCAAGGCGTTCGACATCGCCGCCGGCTATAAGTCGAAGCTGACGCGTTATGAGCGCCAGCAGATCCTGTTTCGCACCGCGCAAGCGCTGGCGTCGCGCCGGGAAGAGATCTCCGATCTGATCACGCTCGAACTCGGCATCTCCAAGACGGATTCGCTCTATGAAGTCGGCCGGGCCTATGACGTGTTCACGCTGTCGGCGCAGATGTGCATCCAGGATGATGGCCAGATTTTCTCCTGCGATCTCACACCGCATGGCAAGGCGCGCAAGATCTTCACCACCCGCGAGCCGCTGAGGGCGATCTCCGCGATCACGCCGTTCAACCATCCGCTTAACATGGTCTCGCACAAGGTGGCGCCGGCGATCGCCACCAACAATTGCGTGGTGGTGAAGCCGACCGAACTGACGCCGATGACTGCGCTGCTGCTGGCCGACATTCTTTATGAAGCCGGCCTGCCGCCGGAAATGCTTTCGGTGGTGACCGGCTGGCCGGTCGACATCGGCAACGAGATGATCACCAACGAGAATATCGACTTGATCACCTTCACCGGCGGCGTGCCGGTCGGCAAGATGATCGCCCGCACCGCCGGCTACAGGCGCCAGGTGCTGGAACTCGGCGGCAACGATCCGCTGATCATCCTCAACGATCTCTCCGATGACGATCTAGCCAAGGCCGCCGATCTCGCCGTCGCCGGTGCGACGAAGAATTCCGGCCAGCGCTGCACGGCGGTCAAGCGCATTCTCGTTCAGCAAAGCGTCGCCGACCGTTTCGTGCCGCTGGTGCTGGAGCGGGCGAAGAAGATCCGCTTCGGCGATCCGATGGACCGTTCGACCGATCTTGGCACCGTAGTCCACGAGAAGGCGGCGGCGTTGTTCGAAGCCCGCGTCCACATGGCCGCCGAGCAAGGTGCCGAGATCCTCTACAATCCCGGTCGCCAGGGTGCGCTGCTGCCGCCGATCGTCGTCGATCGCGTACCGCATAAGTCGGAACTGGTGATGGAAGAAACGTTTGGGCCGATCATCCCGATCGTGCGCGCGCCTGACAATGACGAGGCACTCATTGCGCTCTCCAACTCGACCGCCTTCGGCCTGTCATCGGGTGTCTGCACCAACTCGTTTCCACGCATGCAGAAATACATCGCCGGTCTGCAGGTCGGCACGGTCAATATCTGGGAAGTGCCGGGCTACCGCATCGAGATGTCGCCCTTTGGCGGCATCAAGGATTCAGGCAATGGCTACAAGGAAGGCGTCATCGAGGCGATGAAGAGCTATACCAATGTGAAGACGTTTTCGCTGCCCTGGTCCTGACCGGATCACACTGACTGGCAGGACAAAACGAGGGGGCGTTCCACGCTCCCTCATTCGCGTTTCGGAGAGCGTTATGGCCGCAATATCTGAGCTTGTGCATACCGAGGGTGATTCCAACACCACGGCGGCGCGCGGCCGCTGGGACGCCGGCCAGGATGATCTGCGTATCCGCGGCCTGCTCGACCGCGACGCTGCCGCCTTCATGCACCAGAGCCTGTCCAGTCCCTGCCTGTCGACGATCGCCAAAGCGGAAGGCATCTGGATCGAGGATACGGCCGGCCGGCGCTTCATGGATTTCCATGGCAACAGCGTGCATCATCTCGGCTACGGCCATCCGAGGCTGGTGACCGCTATCAAGAAGCAGCTTGATGATCTCTGCTTCGCACCGCGCCGCTTCACCTGCGAGCCCGCTGTCGAGCTGGCCGAAAAGCTCGCGGAACTTGCTCCCGGCGATCTCGGCAAGGTGCTGTTCACGACAGGCGGCTCGGATGCCATCGAAGTGGCGCTGAAGATCGCGCGTGCCGCGACAGGCCGCTTCAAGACGGTGTCGTTCTGGGATGCGTTTCACGGCGCCGGTTTCGGCGCGGCAAGTGTCGGCGGCGAAGCGACTTTCCGTTCGCACATCGCCGGCCCGATGATGACCGGCACCGAGCATGTCGCGCCCTGGGACGGCTATCGCTGTCCCTACGGCCACGATTCGCTGGAAGCATCGGGGACCGCCTGCGCCAACATGATTGCCTATGTGCTCGGCCGCGAGCAGGATGTGGCGGCGGTCGTCGCCGAGCCGATGCGGGCGACGCCCAATCCGCCGCCGCCCGGCTTCTGGAAGCGGGTGCGCGAAGCCTGCGACCGGCACGGCACGCTGCTGATCTTCGACGAGATCCCGACCGGCCTCGGCAAGACCGGCAAATTCTTCGCGCACGAGCATGATGGCGTGACGCCCGACATCGTCGTGCTCGGCAAATCGCTAGGCGGCGGCATCCTGCCGATCGCCGCCGTCATTGCGCGGCGCGACCTCGACGTCACCGGCGGCTTCGCCATCGGTCACTACACCCACGAAAAGAACCCGGTGACGACTCGCGCCGCGCTGACCACGATCGACATCGTCCTTGAGGAAGGGCTGGTCGAGCGCGCGGCCGAGCTTGGCCAACATATGTTGGGACGCATGCAAGACCTGATGGCTCGCTCGGCCCATGTCGGCGATGTCAGGGGCAGGGGGCTGATGGTCGGCGTCGAACTGGTCGAGGATCGGGCCACGCGGCAGCCGGCGCGCGCGCTTGCCGAACGGGTCTTCTATGCCTGCCTGGAGCAGGGCCTGAGCTTCAAGATCAGCCAGGGTAACGTGCTGACGCTGTCGCCGCCGCTGGTCATTTCGAAGAGTGATCTCGACCGGGCGCTCGACATTGTCGAGCGCGCCGTGCTGGCGGCCTGACCATGAAGGCCGTGCGCACCGATCGGGAACTCGAATGCCCCGGGATTGACGCCGGTTTGCGGGCGCGCGGCGTGGAACTCGCGACACTGCCTGACGGCATTCCCGAAGACGATCTCATCGAGGCCGTCGCTGACACCGATCTTCTGCTCATGTGCTACACGCCGATTACGGCGCGGGTGATCGACGCCGCACCGAAATTGAAGGGCATCGTCAAATATGGCGTCGGCGTCGATGCCATCGACATCCCGGCCGCGATGCGGCGCGGCATCCCGGTCGTCAATGTGCCCGAATATGCCGAGGAAACCGTCGCCGAAGGTGCCTTCGCGCTGATGATTGCGCTGGCCAAGCAACTGCCGGCCATCACTGCGGCGGTGTCGCGCGATGGCTGGGTCTGGCCCGAGCAGCGTTGGCTTGGGCGCGACCTATCAGGCGCCACGCTGGGCTTGGTCGGCTGCGGCAAGATCGGCCGCAGCATGGCGCGCATGGCCGGGCAAGGGTTTCGCGCGCGGATTCTTGGTTTCGATCCTGGCGTCGATGCTGCGACGATGCACGCTGCCGGCATCGAGAAGGCCGACGATCTCCACACCATGCTGCGGACCTGCGACTTCGTTTCCATCCATTGTGTGCTGAACGACAAGACGCGTGGCCTGATCGGCAAGGTCGAACTCGCTTGCATGAAAACTTCCGCCGTCATCATCAACGTTTCTCGCGGCGCGCTGATCGATGAGGCGGCACTCGTCGAGGCGATCCTCGCCGGGCGCATAGCCGGCGCCGGGCTCGACGTCTATTCGGTCGAGCCTTTGGCGAAGTCCGGCCATCCGATGAGCGCATTATTCGGTCGCGACAATGTGATCCTCTTTCCGCATCTCACATTTTTCACCGCGGAAGCGATGCGCCGGCTTGAAGAGGACACGCTCGCGCGCTGCTTCGAAATCCTGGAGGGGCGTCCCGTGACAGTCCGCTCGTTCGATCCTCGTCTGCGGGCGCAGACGGCAGGTGTTTTATTCTCCTGATTATCCTTACGTTTCAGCCGTCGCAGCCTATCTGGCGCAAGTTTCGAAGGGTTCTAAATGCGTCCACGACATGGACGCGACAGTTCTATGACAAATATCAGAGGAAGTTTGCCTGTCATAAAATAAATAGATTTTACTTATCGATTGCCGATCCCCAAAGTTGTCACAACGACGACATCCAATCGGCTCAACGTCCGCCAGAGATACGAAGCCGATCGGTCCTAGTGCATCGCAGAATGTGCCATCAATCAAAGGGGAACTGATCCATGAAATCGCGAAACGCAACCATCGCAATGACCTTCGCCGCGTCGCTTCTGGCGTCGTCGGCTCTCGTCGCACCGGCGTTCGCCGATGGCGTCGTCACTATCTATTCCGCCGACGGTCTGCATGATGGCAATGGCAGCTGGTATGAGACCGAATTCGCTGCCTTTACCAAGGCCACCGGCATCACCGTGCAGTATATCGAGGCCGGTTCGGGCGGCGTCGTCGAGCGCGTCGCCAAGGAAAAGTCGAACCCGCAGGCCGATGTGCTGGTGACCTTGCCGCCCTTCGTCCAGCGCGCTGCCGCCGACGGCCTGCTGCAGGATTACAAGCCGCAAGGCGCCGACCAGATCGACGGCGGCACCGACAAGTACCGGCCGCTGGTCAACAACTACATGAACTTCATCTACAACAGCGCCGTGCTGTCGGAAGCGCCGAAGAGCTACAACGACCTGCTCGATCCGAAATTCAAGGGCAAAATCCAGTATTCGACGCCCGGCCAGGCCGGCGACGGCACCGCCGTGATGCTGCAGATCATCCACGCCTTCGGCGGTGAGGATGCGGGCTTCGCGTTCATGAAGAAGCTTCAGGAAAACAATGTCGGCCCGTCCGCCTCGACCGGCAAGCTGACCGCGCTCGTCAACAAGGGCGAATTGCACGTCGCCAATGGCGACCTGCAGATGAACATGTCGCAGATGGCAGACAATCCGAACATCAAGGTGTTCTGGCCCGCAGGGCCGGACGGCACCCGTTCGACCTTCGCGCTGCCCTATGAGATCGGCCTGGTGACCGGCGCTCCCAACGGCGACAACGGCAAGAAGCTGATCGACTTCCTGCTCTCCAAGGATGCGCAGTCGACGGTGAGCTCCATTGCTATCGGCCTGCCGGCCCGCAAGGACGTGACGCCGAACGACGCCAACTTCGCGAAATTGCAGGACGCGATGAAGGGCCTGACCATCTGGTCGCCGAACTGGAATGACGCGCTGGCCAAGCTTCCCGACTACGTCAAGAAGTGGAACGAAGCGACCGGAAGTTGATCCCCAAGGGAACCAGTCGGGAGAACAACGCCATGTCGGCCGTCGCCTTCACGGGTACCAGTGTTATGGATATCGACGCCGCGAAGGTTCGCGGCGCCGGTTCCAACGTCCACTTCGACAAAGTCAGCGTCGCCTATGGCGCGCTTGTCGTGCTGCATCCGCTGACCCTGGACATCGCGCCGGGTGAAATCCTGGCGATGATCGGCCCGTCGGGCTCCGGCAAGACGACCGCCCTGCGCGCCGTGGCCGGCTTCGTGCGGCCGGCAAGCGGCCGCATCCGCATCGGCGCGACGGACGTGACCGACCTGCCACCTTACGAGCGCGGTCTTGGCATGGTGGTGCAGAACTACGCGCTGTTTCCGCATATGCGGGTTGAGGACAATGTTGCTTTTGGCCTCAGGGCGCAAGGCGCCGACAAGGCGTTGATCGGCGAACGGGTGAAAGATGCGCTCGCCACTGTCGGCATGGCGACCTTTGCCCGGCGTTATCCGCGTGAGCTTTCGGGCGGCCAGCAGCAGCGTGTCGCAATTGCCCGCGCGCTTGCCGTGCGGCCGCGCGTTCTGCTGCTCGACGAGCCGCTTTCGGCGCTCGACGCGCAGATACGCCGCAACATGGTCGAGGAGATCGCCCGCCTGCACCGCAGCCTGCCGGGCCTGACCATTCTCTACGTCACCCACGACCAGACCGAGGCGCTGACGCTCGCCGACAAGATCGCCATCATGCGCGACGGCAGGGTCTGTTCGCACGGACCGACGACGGAACTCTACCGCCGTCCGCCAAATCGCTTTACCGCCGAGTTCCTCGGCCGCGCCAACCTTCTGCCGGTGACGGTTGAAGAGCCTGTCGGGTCGAAAGGCTTTGCCACGGCAAGGCATGGCGATGCCGTGCTCACAGGCGCCGGTCGCGACGAGAAGGCCGGCGACAAGAGCCTGCTCTGCATCAGGCCGCAGCATCTCAGTCTGACGGCCGACAGCGAGCACACCAACCGCATCGTCGGCACACTCAGGGAAGTGCACTGGCAGGGCGAACTCACCCACCTCGTGCTCGACGTCGACGGCACGCCGGTGCGCGTCTCGGCAACGAAACTACCCATGGCCTTGCCGGAACCCGGCGCCAGGGTGCCGCTGTTTTTCGCACCGGCCGATACGTCGCTGCTTCCGGAAGACGCCGGTGTCTGAGGCTGTCGCCATTCGTGCGCCGGCGATCAGGAGAGAACCCGGCAAATTCTGGATCGTGCCGCCGGCGGCCCTGCTGGCCCTGCTGTTCTTCTATCCGCTGGCGCTGATTGCCCGGCAGGCCTTTCTGGATGACGGCGGTGTCGCCAATGCCACCGAGATTTTTCGCGTGCTGCATTCGCGCTTCTTCCTCAACGCGCTGATCAACACGGTGACGATCTCGGTCACGGCCACGGCCGGATGCCTGGTGGTCGGCCTCGTGCTGGCACTGATCCTGGCCTTCGTGCCGTTCCCCGGCAGCGGCTTCATCGCGCGGCTGATCGACACCTTCATCGCGCTGCCAACCTTCCTGGTGACGCTTGCCTTCACCTTCCTCTACGGCTCCGCCGGGATGCTCAATACGGGACTGATGGAGGCCTTCTCGCTGCCGCTGCCGCCGGTCGATTTCCTCTATTCGACCTGGGGCGTGGTGCTGGCCGAAGTCACCGTCTACACGCCGTTCATCCTGCGGCCGCTGCTTGCCGCCTTCTCGCTGGTCGACCGCGGCCAGATCGAAGCGGCGAGCGTGCTTGGCGCACGCCCGTTCCGCATCGTGCGTCAGGTCATCCTGCCGGCGGCAATTCCGGCACTCATTGCCGGCGGCAGTCTCTGCCTGCTGTTGACCGTCAATGAATTCGGCATCGTGCTGTTCATCGGCGCCAAGGGCGTCATCACGCTGCCGCTGCTGATCTACGGCAAGGCGATCCAGGAATCGGCCTATCAGGTCGCCTGCATCATCGCCGTGGTCAACATCGCGCTGTCGCTCGGCCTGTTCGGCCTATACCGCTTCGCCGCCGGCCGGCTGGGGGTCTAGTCATGCTGGTCTGGTCGCGCCTTGGTCGGATCGTGCTGTGGATGCTCTTCGCGCTGATCTTCGGCGTGCTGTTCCTGGCGCCGCTGGCGGTCATTCTTTTGTCCAGTCTCGCCGACCAATGGAACGGTGTGCTGCCCAATGGCTTGACGACGGAGCACTACGCCGACGTCGTCAAGGGCGCGGCCTGGAATTCGGTCAAGGCGAGCCTCATCACCGGCTTCCTGGCCAGCGCCCTGGCGCTGGTCAGCGGCACCTGGGCGGCCCTTTCGCTTCGCCTTCATGCGCATGCCTTAAAGCGGCTGCTTGGCCTGTTGTTCTTTGTCCCCAGCGCGGTGCCTTCGGTATCCGTCGGGCTTGGCCTGCTGGTTGCGTTCAGCCATCCGCCGCTTCTGTTCAACGGCACGGTAGCGATCGTCATGATCGCGCATTTCGTGCTGATTTCGGCTTTCACTTTCGGCAATGTCTCGGCCGGGCTGGCACGGCTTTCGCCCGATTTCGAACAGGTGGCGTCGAGCCTTGGCGCCAGGCCGGCCTACCGGCTCTGGCATGTCACGCTGCCGCTGCTCGCTCCCTATCTGGTCGCTGCCTTCGGCTTAAGCTTCGCACTCTCCATGGGTGAGCTTGGCGCGACCGTGATGGTCTATCCGCCAGGCTGGGTGACGCTGCCGGTGGCGATCTTCAGTCTGACCGACCGCGGTGACATCTTCAACGGAGCGGCGCTCACCATGATCCTGGTCGCCGCAACGCTGATACTACTGCTTGGTCTCGAACGAGTTACCACGAAGGCGGTTGGCAGGTAGGTCGCGTGGAATGCTCGAGCTTGCGGAATATCCTTAGAGCGAGCGGAGGATTTGCTCGAAGGCTTGGCCGAAGCACTGGCCACTGCGTAGAGTGCCTTCGGCCAAGTGGCCAGCCGACCTCGCCCGCCTCAGGCCGCAATCACCTCAACATCCAATTCGTCGGCAATCGCGTTGACGATCCGACGCAGTTCGCGGCCAAAGCTTCCGTAGCCGGTGAGGCGATCTCGGAAGCGCGGAAAGGCAGCCCAACCTGGCGCCGGGCCAGCGGATCCTTGAGCGCGACGAAATGTAGGTCGCGCTACGAGGCTGGCAGTGAAAGCCGCGGCAGCACCGGTGGGTACATTCGCAGGTACGGTCTTGTTCGCTGGTTGAACTGGTGGCCAACAGCAACTGGCAACGCGGAATAACGCTGTGCCATCAGCGAATTCTGCGGCCAGGATGTGCTTGCCAGCTTCGCCGCGCCGAGACGGAGCGTCTCCAAGGTTCGGCGCTGATGGTATTTACGCAAAACAACCACGATACGCCGTGCAGCCGGGCCCATCCAATACCTCACAGGCCTTCCTCCCGTGCGTAGGCGGCGAGGAGATCGGGAAAATCATTTCCTGGATTGGCCTTCAGCAGCGCGCGCGTGGTGATTGCATCGATATGATGCTCCATGAGGGCAATCGCCTTGTTCCGATCAGCCTGCGCGAGCGCGGCGATGATCTCACGATGTTCCGAGACGGCGCAATCGGCCGAATGCGGCCGTCCGTAAAGCGACAGAATGAGCGACGAGCGTGATACGAGTTCCGTGACATAGCGCACCAACAGATCGTTTTCCGTCAGCATGGCGAGGAGCACGTGAAATTCTCCGGCCAGTCGAACCGATGCCGCGGTGCTGTTGGCTTTTGCTGCATCTTCCGCGGCGACATGGGCTTCGAGTTGCCGGATCGTCTGCGGTGTAAGCTTGCCGATCAGCGTATCGATCGCCAGAGCCTCCAATGCGCGCCGCACCGCAAAGATGTTGCGGCCGTCGTCAAGGCTTGGCTCCGCCACGCAGGCTCCCTTGTGCGGACGCAATTCAACCAGGCCCTCGCCGTTCAGCCTTGCCAATGCCTGCCTGACGATGGTGCGGCTGACACCCAACCGTTCGCCAATCGAATCCTCGGGAAGTTTGGTTCCCGCCGTCAGCGCCTGATCGAGTATTGCGCGTTTCAAGGTGCGATAAACCGCATCGGATTTGGACCCGGCAGATTTCTGGTTACGTATCGTCAGTGTCATGGCCGATCCTGAGTTCATGTCCAAGCGCGCACGAAGAAAAGCATTCGCAAAGCAAGAGTTTAGAAAAGTTGCCAGCCCGCCGTCGAGGTCATAAGGCCGCCGGCCTGCATGCCGGCAAATCATTTCCAATTGCCGGCAGGTGTTTGTGTAAGACTCTCATGCCACGAATGTCCGATAGCTGGGTGGAAAAATCTCCGCAATGCCGGGATGTTGCCAGGTGCGTTGCGGATAGCGATGTAGAAGGCGCTCGAATTGGGCCTGCGCACGGCCGTGGGCCGTTTCGAAATCGAAGCCGGCGATCGTTCCGGCGCTCATCACCGTGCGGCCGTCGATGATGACAGTGTGCACGTCGCGCCCGCTCGCGGATGTCATGAGGCAGGCAATCGGATCGACCACTTGGCCCAGGTGATTGCCGGACAGGTCGAACACGACGATATCGGCGGCTGCCCCCTCCTGCAGGCGCCCGAGATCGGGCCTCCCAAGCGCATCGGCGCCGCCGGTTGTCGCGGCGTCATAGAGGTCGGCTGATTTCGGCGTTTCGAGATTGCCGGCCATGATCCGGCCGAGCATCAGGCCAAGCTGCATGTTCAAGACCATGTCTGGCGGCCAGGTATCCGTGCCCATGCCGATGCGCAAACCCTGGCTGCGGAGCCGCGCGAAATTGTCGAGCGCCGCGCCATGCCGCGCCATCACCAGCGGACAATGGACCAATGTCGCGCCGGAGTTGGCGATGATACAGAGATCGTCGTCGGTGGCATGGGTCCCATGCGGCAGCAACGCCCTGTCATCGAGAAAGCCGATGTCCTGAAGCCAGCGGACCGATGTCGTGCCGAACCGGCCACGCATCGTCTCGACCTCGAACGAAGACTGGCAGCAGTGGAGGCGGACAGGCACGTCGAGATCGCGCGCTGCATCGGCGGTCCGGCGCAACAGGCCGGGGGTCCAGAATTCCACCCGGTCCGGCGCGAGCATCGTGCGCACCAGCCCGCCAAACCGGCTCTCATGCTTCTCGCAGAAGGCTATGGCCTGTTCCAAACCTTCCAAACCGAGCCCTTCATCCACCTCGACGACGACGCTGCCATCCGCTTCAACGACGGAGTGGCCGGCGCGAAAGGCTGGCCCGAGATAGACGCGAAGTCCCAATTCCGCGGCGCTTTGCGCGGCGGATGCGAATTCGTCCGGTGTTTCGTTCCAGGCGCGATAGAACAGCGATGCGATCGGCAAAGCGGTGGTGATGCCGTTGCGGATCAACTGCGCGAAAGCATAGCGTTTCTGAAAGGCCAGTTCGTCGGGGTCCAGCATTTCGACAGGCCCGGCTTCTACATAGTCGCGCGGCCAGACGCGGCCCTTCTTCCAGCCCGGCTGATGATCGAGACCGCGCACGCCGGTGTCCAGGTCCGAAAGCGCGTCCAGATCGATAAACCCCGGACCGATCAGAGCCATGCCATGATCGATCCGCCGCTCTACCGGCCCGGCATAATGATGGCCGACGAAGAGGATCGTGCCGTGCTCATGGACGATCTCGCCGTTTTCATAGAGGACATGGCGTCCGTCACGGTGGCCGACAACCCAGCGCGCGGTGAGCAGGGTAGGACCATCGTCGCGCCGGTTCGTCTGATGGCTATGCGGCATCAGGCAGGTCTCCGGCCAGGACACCGTCGCGCACAAGCACGCGCCCGCCATGGATAACCGTGCGCTTTTGCGGGGTGAGGGCGACGGCTTCGGCAAGGGTCCGCGCGCCAACCAGCACGACATCGCCATGGCACCCGGGCGAAAGCCCATAGTCGGTCAGGCCGATGCCCTCGGCGCCGCCGAAGGTGCAAATGCGTGCCGTCTCCTCGAGGTCGGCATCATTGGTCATGCCGTTGCGCTGCGCCAGATATTTGGCACGCTCCAGCATGTCGCCATTGCCCCATGGCTCCCAGGTGCCCTGGATGCCGTCGGAGCCGGACGCCATCACGAGGCCGGATTGGCGCATCATGCGCAGCGGCACCGCCGGCGCGGACGGGCTGCCGACGGTCATGACGGCGATGTCTTGAGCGACGAGCGCGTCGACCTGCGCGTGCTGCCTCTGTGTATCCAGCATGCCGAGGCAATAGGCATGGCTCACCATGACGCGGCCCTGGAGGGACAGCGCCCGGGTGCGTTCGACGATCAGTTCGAGGCAGAAGGCGCCCAACTCTCCCGGCTCGTGCAAATGAATGTCGATCGGCTTGCCGTACCGATCGGCGAGCGCGAAAATCGCGTCGAGATGGCGCACTGGGTCCCGCTCGATCGTCGCCGGGTCGATGCCGCCGACGATGTCGGCACCCGCCTTCAGCGCACTCTCCATCAGCGCCAGCGTGCCTTCGCGTCCGAGCATGCCGCTTTGCGGGAAGGCGACGATCTGCACGTCGACCAGCCCTTTGAAGGCTTCCCGCGTTGCTACGACGCCCTCGATGTTGGCGATGCCGATTTCCGTGTCGACGTCGACATGGCTGCGGATATGCGTGACGCCGAAAGCCAGCGTCTGCAGGATCTGGCGCGCTGACTGCCTGCGTCCGTCGATGCCGAGTTCCCGCTTGGCCGTCCGGTCGGCGAGGATCCTGTCGTTGCGGGTGGGGCCGACACGATTGTGAAACCAGTCCATGCCGACAAGCGTCTTGTCGAGATGCGTATGCGCCTCGACCAAGCCGGGCAGGGCGATGTGCCCGCGCCCATCGATCTCGTGTGCCGCTTTCCCGCCGGTTGCTTGCGCGAACCGGCCGTCGCGAATGTAGAGATCGGTCACGGCGCCGCCCAGTGGCCTGACATTGCGAATGAGAAGGTCTTCAGTCATCTGGGTCTCCCCCTGTTTCCGGTCCCGGCTTGCCACGGGCCTATGCCAGCCCGGCGCGGTTCATCATCAGATGGAAGGCCCTTTCGGCGCGATCCAGAATGGCATCCTCATCACGTTCGACGAGCTTGCGTGCGCGCATCAGGATGCGGCCGTCGACAATCGTCGTATCCACGTCCGCACCGTTGGCGAAGCGTGCTAGCCTTTGCACGGGATGCGCCGGTGGCCACAGATGCGGCTGGCGCATATTGACCAGGATGATGTCAGCGCGCTTGCCCAGCTCCAGCGAGCCGATCTCGCTTTCCATCGACAAAGCGCGCGCGCCTTCGATGGTCGCCATCTCCAGCAGCTGCATCGGCGGCAAGACTGCGTCGTCCCTGAAATGCCGGGCATGGTAGCGGTGCGCCTGGAACATGTTGCGGAACATGTCGAAGGAGCGGTCGGGTGCCGACGCGTCCGTGCCGAGCGATACGGTGACGCCGTCCTCCATCAGTTCTATCGCCGGGCAGCGGCCGGAGACCGACATCAGCGCACTTGGATTGTGCGCCACCTTGGCGCCGGTGTCTTTCAGCGCGGCAATGTCGGCTTCGGTCAGTTCGACGCAATGCGCCAGCAGCGAATGTCCATCGAACAGCCCGAGCCGCTCCGCATTAGCGGCGATAGACCCCCCGCGATGCCCGTCCTGTATGAGCAGCATACCCTTTTCCCGAGAAAAGTCGCGCACTTTGCGCGATAGATTGTATACTGCCGGATCTTCGAGCTCGCGTGCGGTGAAAACTGGAAGGGTAATCGCGAGCCGCAAACGACCGTTGCGGTCCTGCCAGTCGTCGACAAGTCTGGCGCACACGGCCAACTGGGCCTCCGGCGAAACGGAGATGTCCGCACAGGGGCTTCGTGAGTAGTCGCGATAGACGTGGGCCGCGCCCGGCCGGTTCGGACCGACACCGAGTATCTCGCGCACGCCCATCCCGGCGACGGCGGCCAGATGCGCCTGAGCCGCCTCGGGCGCCTCGGTGCGCATAATATCCGGCCCGCCGCCAAACAGCAGCGCGGCGGTGGTCGTGCCGCATTTTATGCGCTCAAGCGCTGATAATGCGCCTTCCGCAGCCCAGAATTCGCTGTCGGTTGCCTCGGCATAGATACGCCCGGCCGTATTCATCCATGCTTCCGAATCGTCTCCCAGGCCCTTGGTCAACATGTGGCCCGCATGGGCGTGTGTGTCGACGAGTCCCGGCATCACCACCATTCCGGAGGCGTCGATGCGTGTTGCATTCGTGTCTGGCGCGGGCGGCGCGCAATCGCCGATCGCGGTGATCCGGCCATCCTCCATCAGGACATGACCCTTCGAGAAAATCCTTCGCCCTGCGTCCATGGTGACGATCACGCCGTTTTCTATGAGCAGAGCCTTGGTCATCGGTATTTCCCATTCCGGAACGGCATTTCAGTGCTTTTGCACATGCGAAAGCGAAATCGCAGACAGCAGACTTGATATTGTGCACGAGATGTGTACGGTGTCCACGGGGATAATCGTATCCAATCTGAACGGAAATTGGTATACAAAAGAAATGGGAGAAGCGTGTGAAGAAGTGTATTAAGGCCCTCCTGGCGGGGCTCGCGATGGTCATGTCGGTAACGGCGCCGTCGCTTGCGCAGACATTGCGCTGGTCGTCGGCGGGCGACGTCATCTCGTATGATCCGAACGCCCAGGTCGACAGCTTCACCCAGAGTGTCCAGAACATGGCGTTCGACGCTTTGGTGCGCCGCAACAAGGACATGACCATAGAGCCGGCGCTCGCGACCTCCTGGGAGACCGTCTCGCCGACCCGCTGGCGCTTCCATCTGCGGCAGGGCGTCAAGTTTCACGAAGGCCAGCCTTTCAATGCCGACGACGTGGTCGCCACCATCCAGCGCCAGATAGATCCGGGTGCACGCAACAAGGAAAACCTCTCCGCCGTCACCGGCGTCGAGAAGATCGATGACTACACGGTCGACATGACCTTGCGCGGGCCCTATCCGCTGCTGCTGAACGATCTCGTCGCCATCTACATGATGAGCAAGCCGTGGATGGAGGAGCACAACGCCCTCAAGCCCGGCAATGCCTCGACCGGCGTCGTCACCTATGCCAGCAACCATGCCAATGGCACGGGCGCGTTCAAGCTGGTCAGCTACGAACCGGACTCGCGCTCCGTCTTCGCCGTCAACAAGGATTGGTGGGACAAGCCCCAGCACAATCTGACAGGTGTCGAATTCCGCCCGATCGCGTCGGCCGCCACGCGCGTCGCCGCGCTGCTTTCGGGAGAGTTGGACATGATTGCCCCGATTCCGCTGCAGGATATCGACCGGATCACAAACACCCCGGGCCTGAAGGTGGTCGAGAACCCGTCCCTGCGCGAGATTTTCCTCGGCTTCAGCTACCGGCCCGAACTTCATGCTGAGCCCGGCAAACCCAATCCGCTGCTGAACCTCAAGGTGCGCCAGGCGCTTTGGCATGCGGTCGACCTGAACACCATCCAGAAGCGGCTGATGCGCGGAAAGTCCCGCACGTCGGGCATGCTGGTCGCGCCCGAGGTCACCGGCTACGACAAGTCGATCGACGTGCCGCTGGACTATGATGTCGCCAAGGCGAAATCCCTGCTGGCGGAAGCAGGCTATCCCGACGGCTTCAAGGTCGGGCTGGCCTGTTCCAACGACCGCTATATCGCCGACGAACAGATCTGCCTGGCGATCGCTTCGATGTGGGCCAAGATCGGTGTCCAGGCCGACGTTCATGTCGAAAGCAAGACAACCTATTTCCCGCGCATGGACAAAGGCGATCTTGACATCTACATGCTGGGCTGGGCTTCCCTGCCGCCAATGGACGGCTACAGCGTGCTGCAGGCCCTGCTGGCGACCAATGACGGCAATTTCGGCGGCAGTAATCCTAATGGCCTTTCCAATGCCAAGATCGACGAACTGGCCCGTTCGGCTTCGACCGAACTCGATGAGGCCAAGCGCGTCGAGATGCTGAAGGAAGCCTTCAAGATCACGCATGACGAAGCCCTCTATCTGCCGCTGCATCAGCAGCCGGTGGCCTGGGCGATGAGCGACAAGGTCGACATGCCGCAATTCCCCGACGAATACGTGCGTCCCTGGTTCGCGCATATGAAATAGCTGCTGAAACCACGCCGCCGGTGTGTGCCCACGAAAGCGAAGCCGCTTTTGCGCACGCCCACCGGCGGCCGGTGCAAATCCCATCCGGCTCGATCCGCGCTTCCTACAAGGTATTCCTGATGATCCGGGTTCTATCGGTAAGATTGCTTCAGGCCATCCTCGTGATGGCTGCCGTAACTGCCATCGCCTTCATCATGTTCCGCTTTGTCGGCGACCCTGTCGCCACAATGGTGCGTGAAGGAGCCAGCCAGGCCGAGAAGGACGCATTGCGCGCCACGCTCGGCCTCGACAGGCCGCTTCTGGTCCAGTTCCTCGGCTTCGTGGGGCGTGCGCTCCACGGCGATCTGGGAACGAGCTTTCGCTATCAGGAATCGGTCGTCAATCTTCTGTTGACCAGGCTTCCCGCAACGCTGGAACTGGTGGTGGTCGCGACCGTCATGTCGCTGGCCATCGGCATTCCGTTAGGGATCGTGTGCGCCTTGAGGCCGAACGGCTTCCTGTCGCGGCTGATCCAGTCGCTGTCGCTGGTCGGCATTTCGATGCCGACATTCGTTACCGGCCTGCTGCTGATCCTGATCTTCGCCGTCAACCTTCGCTGGCTCCCCTCATCCGGACGAGGAGACCTCGTCGATCTCGGCTTCTGGAAGACCGGCTTCCTGACGGCTTCCGGCCTGAAATCGCTGATCCTGCCGTCGATCACACTGGCCTTGTTCCAACTGACGCTGATCATGCGCCTGGTGCGCTCCGAGATGATCGACGTGCTGTCTTCGGACTATATCCGTTTCGCCTTCGCGCGCGGTCTGCCTCGCACCTACATTTATGGACGTCTGGCGCTGCGCAACGCATTGATGCCGGTCGTAACCGTCACGGGCCTGCAGATCGGCCAGCTCATCGCCTTCGCCATCGTCACCGAAACCGTCTTTCAATGGCCGGGCATGGGACTGCTCTTCACCAACGCCGTCAGTTATCCGGACATCCCGGTTCTTGCTGCGTATCTCCTCTTCGTCGGCTTCCTGTTCGTGCTGATTAACATGCTCGTCGACATGCTCTATGCCTTCATCGACCCCCGGCTGAGGACAAGATAATGGCGACGAATGCCACCCTGCTGCGCAGGCTTCCGCCCGTCTCGGTGATGATTGCCGGCCTGGTCCTGGCGACCATGCTGGTGCTGGTGATCTTCGCCCCGCTGATCGCGCCGATCGATCCGCGTGACGTCTCCTCCTATTCGCTGATCGACATGGAAATTCCACCTGTGTTCATGGACGGTGGCGATCCGCGCTTCCTGCTCGGCACCGACAACCAGGGGCGCGACCTGGTGTCGGTCATCTTGTTCGGGTTGCGCATATCTGTCCTGATCGGCGCCGGGGCGGTGCTGCTGGCCGCCGCGATAGGTGTGGCGCTCGGATCGATAGCCGGCTTTTTCGGCGGCATCATCGACAGCATCGTGATGCGGATCGCCGATGTCCTGGTCAGCTTCCCGACGATCCTCGTCGCGCTTCTGATCAGCGGCATCGCCCGCGCGCAACTAAGCGCCGAAACCGTGACGAGCTGGGCTCCGCTTATCCTGATCTTTGCGATCGCGATCAATGAATGGGTGCAATATGCGCGCACCGTGCGGGCATCCAGCATGGTGGAGATTTCCCGCGACTATGTGCGGGCCGCCAAGGTCATCGGCCTTCCGTCTGGCCGGATCATGATGCGCCACATCCTTCCCAATGTGATGAGCTCGGTGATGGTGATCGCCACCATCAACCTCGCCGGCGCTATCCTGACCGAAGCCACGCTGTCATTCCTGGGCGCGGGCATGCCGGCCACCTATCCCTCGCTCGGCACGCTGATCCGCATCGGCAACGAGTTCCTGTTCTCGGGTCTGTGGTGGATCGCCGTGATGCCCGCCATCGTGCTGGTGATTCTGGTTCTGGCCGTCAACGTGATCGGCGACTATCTGCGTGATCGCTTCAACCCCAAACTGATGACGAACTGATGGAAAACGCAATTTCGCCCGTCCTCGACATCCGGAACCTGCGGGTCGAATATCCGCTTGCCAACGGCAGCGTCCTCGCCGCGGTCGACGACATCGACCTGACGATCTTACCCGGCGAGATTCATGCACTGGTCGGGGAATCCGGGGCGGGAAAAACGACCGTCGGCAACGCGCTGATGGGTTTGCTGCAGGCGCCCGGCAGGATTGCCTCGGGCGCCATCACCATAGCGGGCAAACCGATCGACATCCGCACCGGCCGCACCAAGGGGATCATTCCTGGCCGCGACGTCGGCGCGATCTTCCAGGATCCGATGACCAGCCTGAACCCGCTTTTCACCATGGAAAGCCAGCTGTGCGAGGGCATGCTGACGCATCTGAAGATCGGGCGCCGCGAAGCCCGCGACCGCGCGCTCGACCTGATGAAGGCGGTCGGCATTCCCGAGCCGGAGCGGCGGCTTGGCAGCTATCCGCATCAATTGTCGGGGGGGCAGCGCCAGCGCGTTGTCATCGCCACCGCGCTCGCCTGCGGTCCCAGGTTGATTGTCGCGGACGAGCCGACGACGGCGCTCGACGTGTCGGTGCAGGCGCAGATCCTCAAGCTGATCCGCGATCTCGCCGATGACCGCCGCGTCGGTGTCCTGCTGGTGACCCACAATATGGGCGTGGTGGCGGAAATCGCCGACCGCGTGACGATCATGCAGAACGGTTGCGTGGTGGAAAGCGGGCCCGCGCGTGATGTGCTGGCCAAGCCGAAAGCACCTTACGCGCGCACGCTGATCGGAGCCGTTCCGCCGATCGACATCCGGCTCGAGCGCCTGCCGGTGCCGAGCGAGGAGACGAAAGCAACGCTGGAGGCGCGCCAGGCCGTGCGCAGCAAGAATACCGGCGGCGCCACAAGCGGCGGTGGTGAGGCCAAGCTGACGGTGCGAAACCTGTGCGTGGAGTACGGCCAGCGGTCCTTCATCCCGGGCCGCAGGGCATCGGTGTTCAAGGCTGTGAAGGACGTGTCCTTCGATGTGCGCCGTGGCGAAATATTCGGACTTGTGGGCGAGTCCGGCTGCGGCAAGACCACCGTCGCCAACACCATCGCCGGTCTTGTAACGCAGAGTTCGGGAACGATCGATTTTCAGGGCACGGCGCTTGGCGCGCGTCGCGACAAATCCGTTCGCCAATCTCTGCAGATCGTGTTTCAGGATCCTTATTCGGCCCTCAATCCGAGGCTGCGGATCAACGCGGCCATCGCGGAACCGATCCTGTTCTACAAGCTCGCCTCGAACGCGGCGGAGGCGCGGCTGGATGCCGAGACGCTGCTGGAGGCGGTCGGGCTTCCGGGCGATGCGGGCACGCGGTTCGCCCACGCTTTTTCCGGCGGCCAGCGCCAGCGTATCGCGATCGCAAGGGCGCTCGGCCCACGGCCATCCCTGCTGATCTGCGACGAGCCGACCTCGGCGCTCGACGTATCGGTGCAGGCGCAGATCCTGAATCTGTTGAAGGACCTACGCGATCTCGCGGGCCTGTCGATGCTGTTCATCAGCCACGACCTCGCGGTGATACGTCAGATGTGCGACCGCGTCGCGGTGATGAGACAGGGCGAGATCGTCGAACTTGCGGACGCCGAAACGCTGTTTACCGCTCCCGCCCATGAATATACGCGGGAATTGCTGCGCCTCGCGCCCTCGCTCGACCGCGTCCTGTCCAGAGAAAATGCTCAAGCGAGCCTGTGAGAGATAGCAGCATGACAGATGTTCTGATCAGGGGCGGCACCGTCATTGCAATCGATCCCGAACGGCGGATCATCGCCAATGGCGCCGTCGCCATAAAAGGCGATCGCATTGTTGCTGTCGGCCGCGCGGAGGATGTGGCGACAGCCCATCCAGCGTGCAAAACGATCGATGCCACTGGGATGGCCATCATGCCCGGCTTCGTCGACAGCCATGCTCATGCCGGGCATGGGCTGATCAAGACGTTGGGCGGCGGACGCAGTGATCTCTGGTACCGGGCATGCCAAGGGGCCTACACGGCGGGCTCGACGCCGGAGTTCTGGCACGCGGAGGCGCAGCTTGCCGCGCTGGAGCGCCTGCGGTTCGGCGTGACGACCGGTGTGTCCCTGCTGGGTGGCGGCGATTCCGTCATGCGCACCGACGACCCGGCCTATGGCAATGCGCATATGGAGGGCGTGCTCGGCATCGGCACGCGTTCCGTCGTGGCCGTCGGCACGACGCGCCCGCCGCATCCCCTGACCTATGCGCGCTGGGAAGGCTCCAGCCGCACGGACTATCCGGTATCGTTCGACCAGCAGCTTGCCACTTGCCAACAGCTGGCCGACCGCTGGCATGGCACTCACGAGGATCGCCTGCATGTCGCCCTGCTGACGCCGACCGTGCATCAAGAGCATCTCGATGGTCCCGGCGCCGGGGATGCCATGGCGCAATCGCGAAAGGTCAAGCGGATCGCCGAGGAGCGCGGCCTGGTCTTCACCCAGGATGGTCATACCAAGGGCAGCGTGAAGATCGCCCGAGAGATCGGCGTTCTCGGACCGCGCACGCTGCTCTCGCATGCAACCGCTCTTACTCAAGAGGAAATCGCCATCTGCGCCGAGACCGGCACCAGCATCGTGCACAATCCCAGCGCGGTAGCCGCCATTCTGGCACGTTGCCCGGTGACCGAACTCCTGGACGCCGGCGTCACGGTCGCCATCGGCTCCGATGCGACCGCACCAGATCGCTCGGCGGATATGTTCCGCCACATGCAGCAATGCATGCACTACCACCGCACCTACTTCCACGACCCAAGCTGGCTTCCGCCGGGCAAGGCGTTGGAGATGTGCACCATCGACGGCGCGCGCGTGCTTGGGCTCGATCATGAGGTCGGATCGCTGGAGCCCGGCAAGAAGGCCGATGTGATCCTGGTCGACCTCCGACGTCCGCATCTCTACCCCGCGAACATGCCGGAATTCCGCGTCACCTATTTCGCCAATGGAAACGATGTCCACACCGTGCTGGTCGGCGGACGCGTGCTCTTGCGGGACCGCAAGCCCGTTCATGTCGATCAGGATGCCGTGCTCGATGCCGCGCAACGCGAGACGGAACTGATGATCGAGCGGCTGGGCCTGCGCGAGCTGCTCAGGACCCCCGCCAGGTTCTGGCGGCACAGCCGCGACACGGATCTGATCGAATAGGTCGATCTGGAGACGAAACAGGTCACCGGCGATCGCCGGCGGTTGCAACGCTCGTTCCGTCGGTCAGCCCTCAGGAATTATCGCATGACACGCATCGGCATCATCAATCCCAATTCGACAGCGTCGATGACGACGTCCATCGGTGCCGCGGCATCTCGGGCAGCGCAGGCAGGCACGGAAATCATCGTCATGCAGAACGAGAACGGACCTGCTTCGATCGAGGGCGCGATCGATGGCGCAATGGCGGTTCCGGGTCTTCTCGAGCGCATCGAACGCGCCGAGCAGGACGATGCCGTCGATGCCTATATCATCGCCTGCTTCGACGACACCGGGCTCGACGCCGCGCGTATGCTGACGCGCAAGTCCGTCATCGGCATAGGCGAGGCCGCGGCGCGTGTCGCGAGCATCATGGCGAGGCGCTTCACGGTCATTACGACCTTACCGGTTTCCATTTCCATTCTCGAGGACAATCTGGTCCGCTACGGCCTTTCGTCCTTCGCCACGGTACGGGCAAGCGGCATTCCGGTGCTGGCGCTGGAAGCGGACGGCGAGGCGGCATTGTCGATCATCGGCGCCGAGATTCGGGAGGCGCTCCGGGTGGATCGCGCCGACGCCATCGTCCTTGGTTGCGCCGGGATGGCCGACATGGCGAAGCGGCTGTCAGGCCTTCATTGCATCCCGGTGGTCGAAGGGGTTTCGGCGGCTGTCAGGCTTGCCGAGTTGCTTGTCGGCCTGGAATTGCACCCCAGGCCGCATGATTTCACCGCCTCCCGGCAGGGCAAGGCAGTGTCGTTCGCCGCGGCAAGGCATCCGGGTTCCGCAGCCAGCCTATCGAGGAGCTTGGCCGGATCATGAAGCGCAGAATTCTGCTGTGCGGGATCGCCGCCTGCATTCCATTGATCGCGTTGGGACAGACCATGAATGAGACGACACTTTATTCGGCGGCGGAACAGGACGACGTCGCCACGGTCAAGACGCTCGTTTCCAAGGGAGCCAGCATCGACGCGCGCGACGCAAACGGCCGCACGGCTCTTCTCGTCGCGATCCAGCGCAACAGGGTGGACGCCGCCAGGGCCCTGATCGAGGCCGGCGCTGACGTCAACGCCAAGGACAATATCAGCGACAGCCCATACCTTTACGCGGGCGCCCGCGGGCATATCGAAATCCTGAAGATGACGCTTGAGCACGGAGCCGACCTCAAGAGCACCAACCGTTACGGCGGCACCGCTCTTATTCCGGCATCCGAACGCGGGCATGTCGAGGCCGTCAGCATGCTGATTGAGGCCGGCGTCGATGTCGACCACGTCAACAAGCTCGGCTGGACCGCCTTGCTGGAGGCCATCATTCTGGCCGATGGCGGACCGCGTCATGTTGAGATCGTAAGCCGGCTGATCAACGCCGGCGCCGACGTCAATCTCGCCGACAAGGATGGCGTGACGCCGCTGCGGCACGCGCGCAAGAACGGCTACGTGCAAATGGTGAGCCTGCTGGAAAAGGCGGGCGCCAGATGAGCGGCATCGGCAAAGCCCGCACTGTACCAGAAGGTTAGGAAGACCATGTCGGGGACCACACAGCCTGCGGCCGGCAGGCAATGGAGTTTGCTTGTCCTGGTCGTATTGGTCGGAATCAACCTGCGTCCCTTCCTGACGGCGCCGGGGCCGATATTGGCCAATATCGTGGCCGACACCGGCATGGGCTACAGCAGCTTGGCCATGCTGACACTGCTGCCGATGCTGTTGATGGGTGTCGGTGCTTTTGTTGCACCAGGCATCCAGGCGGCTGTCGGGACACGCCGGGGCCTACTCCTGGCTCTTGCGGTGCTGACCTCGGGCTCGTTGATCAGGCTTGTCGCGACCGGCGGCCTGTCACTGATCCTGACAGCCGCACTTTGCGGGGCAGGGGTGGCCTTCATCCAGGCGGCCTTTCCGGGGATCATCAAGGCAAGATTTCCGGCAAGCACGCCTGCGGTGACCGGCCTCTATTCCTGCATGATCATGGGCGGCGGCGCACTCGGCGCGCGCCTGGCGCCCCAGCTTGTCAACAGTGGCTACAGCTGGCGTGCGGCACTGGCCTGGCTCGCCGTTCCCGCCGGCATCGCACTATGCGCGGCATTCCGCGTCCTGTCCGACGCCAAGGAGGCAAGGCCCGATCGCGCCTTGACCGGCCTGCTGCTGCGCCGCCCGCGGACATGGGCGCTGATGGCGGCATTCGGACTGGTCAATTCCGGCTATTCATCCATGGTTGCGTGGCTTGCACCCTATTACCAGGCGCAAGGGTGGAGCAGTGTTGCAAGCGGCAACCTCGTCGCCGTGATGGCCGTTTGCCAAGCGATCTCGGCCCTGGCGCTGCCGATACTTGCCCGCGCAAACGTTGACCGTCGACCCTGGCTCTTGCTGACCTTGTTTCTGCAGGCAGCAGGCTTTGCCGGATTGGCGTTCTTTCCGGCACAGTCGCCCATTCTCTGGGTTGGGATATGCGGCGCCGGCCTTGGTGGAAGCTTCTCGCTTGCGATCGTCATAGCCCTGGATCATTTGCCGCGACCGGAGCAGGCCGGCGCCCTGGCTGCGCTGATGCAGGGTGGCGGTTTCCTTATTGCGGCACTTGGCCCCTTTGCCACCGCTCTCTTGCATGACTGGAGCGGGAGCTTCGCCTCCGGATGGATCATGCATCTTGTCTGCGTGACGACCACAACATTCCTTTATCTGCGCTTCAATCCCAAAGGTTACGCCGAGATCATGAGGCCTGCGGGGAATTCGCCGGCTCCGTCCGCTGCGAGCCGCTGAACTCATCGGCGAAGTCTTGCGAGCGGCCGCATGAGGCGCTCGACATGAAGGCGCCAGCGGACCTGTACGCACCCTCTTCAAGAGCCTATGCCGGCTTGCAGGACTTGCACTACCCTTTCCACGACCGCGACATTCTCGTCACCAACTGCGGCCGCATCTGCTATAACAGAAAGAAGATCAACCTCAGCCTCGTCTTCGCCGGCCAGAGCGTCGGCATCAAACAGGTCGAGGACCATATCTGGCTGGCTAGCTTCATGGACTATGATTTGGGATATTTCGACGATGAGACATGCAGGCTCGAACCACTCCAAAACCCCTTCGGGCCAAAAGTGTTACCCATGTCTCCGGTATAAACCGTAACCTATGTGTCCGGAACGGACCCCGAAGGCCCTGGCGGAGAGGGAGGGATTCGAACCCCCGATGGGCTTGCACCCATGCCGCATTTCGAGTGCGGTGCATTCGACCACTCTGCCACCTCTCCGCGGTCATGGTCGGCCGTTGCCGGCGCGGCGCACTAGATAACGGCTGAACGGGCAGGTTACAAGGCCAAATCCAGCGATATTTGGCTTGCCGGACAAGCAGTGTGCTCAGGCAGGGGGTTCAAGGCGGCATCCGCCGCTCATCGGGTGGTCCGCCATTGGCGGCCTCGGCCGTCGTCGCTGTCGTCACCGGTACTCCCGGGGCGTAAGCCTTGCCGTCGTTGTCGCCGCAGAAGCTTGCCGCGGCCGCATCGCCGAGCGGCCAATAACAGCCTCGGCAATGGCTGTTTGCCTTGACTCCCACTCAACCTTCGGTTAGGGATAGCGCGCAATCGGCGTGGAGGGTTCTTCCGCGCCGCTTGTTTTTTGAACCCGCAGACTGACAAAAAGACGGCCGAACCGCCAGAGGCGGATCATCAAGGCCGACCGAACAGCGAAAGGCAAAAAATGTTCGCAGTCATTAAAACGGGCGGTAAGCAGTATCGCGTTGCCGCCAACGATCTCCTGAAGATCGAAAAAGTCGAAGCCAATGTCGGCGACATCGTCGAGATCGGCCACGTGCTCGCGCATGGCGAGGGCGAGAATGTCACGTTCGGCGCGCCGTTCGTCGATGGCGCTCTGGTCACCGCCGAAGTCGTCGAGCAGGGCAAGAACCGCACGGTCATCGCTTTCAAGAAGCGCCGCCGCCAGAATTCGCGCCGCAAGATCGGCCATCGCCAGCTTTTGACCACCGTGCGGATCTCCGAGATCCTGCTGGGTGGCGCCAAGCCGACGAAGACTGCAGCGGTCAAGGCGCCGAAGAAGGAAGCCAAGGCAGAGGCAGCCACCGAAGCGAAGGCGGAAGCCGCGCCGAAGAAGGAGCCCAAGGCCAAGGCAGCCGAGACCGCGGCCGCGCCGCTGTTCAAGGCGCCGAAGGGCGAGCCGGACGACCTGACCGTGATCAAGGGCATCGGCCCGGTCGCCGCCAAGGATCTCGCCGAGCAGGGCATCATCACCTTCGCGCAGCTCGCCAAGCTGTCCGACAAGGATGTCGCCAAGATCGACGAGCACATGCCGTTCAGCGCCGACCAGATCAAGGACTGGCGCGAACAGGCCAAGGAACTGGCGAAGAAGTAATTTTCCGGCGAAACATCAGCCGGATCGGACTTGAAACGGAACGCGAACGCGTTCATAACGCCTTTTAGGCGCCTCGCGGCGCAACGGAGTTAGTTAGATGGCACACAAGAAAGCTGGCGGCTCGTCGCGCAACGGTCGCGACTCGCATTCCAAGCGTCTGGGCGTGAAGAAGTTCGGCGGCGAAGCCGTCATCCCGGGCAACATCATCATTCGTCAACGCGGCACCACCTGGCATCCCGGCGTCAATGTCGGCATGGGCACGGACCACACCCTTTTCGCGCTCGAAACAGGCGCCGTGACGTTCAACAAAAAAGCCAACGGCCGAACCTACGTATCGGTCAATCCGATTACCAAAGCCGCGGAGTAGCCGGTTCCGCACTAGAACACCGGCGCCCATCTCGGGACCGGTGTCTGGCAAAGCCAGGAAAAGGATCAGGGGAGATGGGTTTCCATCTCCCTTTTCTTTTGCCTGGAGGACTTTGAAATGGTTGCCGAAGCGGAAGACTCAGAAGACGAAAGTTACGCGGTAGATTGCCCGGTGCTGGTCACCGAGCGGCTGGTGATGCGGGCTCCAGACGAGCGGGATATCGCGCAACTGGTCGAGCTTGCCGACAACCGTCACGTCGCCGAGATGCTGGCACGCATGCCGCACCCCTATGGCGAAGCCGAGGCTCGCGCGTTCCTCGCCATGACCAAGTCACGCCGCGCCGGCATTGCCTATGCGCTGACGCTGGCCGGCACCGACACTTTCGTCGGCTGCGCCGGGCTGAACACCACCGATCGCGGGCTGGAGCTCGGCTACTGGATCGGCGAGCCCCACTGGAAGCGCGGCTATGCGACCGAAGCAGCCCACGCGCTGGTCGATCTCGCCTTCCAGAGCACCTCGATCCAGGTGCTGCATGCCTCGACCCGGGTCATCAATCCGGCCTCGCGCCGGGTGATCCACAAGTGCGGCTTCCAGTATGCCGGCCAGGGCATGCTGAACTCGATCGTGGCCGGCCAGGTGCCGGTCGAGCGTTACCGGCTCGACAGGAAGACCTGGACCAGCCTGCGCAATTGGGTGCACTTCTGATGTGTGCTGATATTCAGGTGAGGCCGACCTGCAAATGTTGATTTTCTGCGCTTCCGATGCTCGCGTACGATAACTACGCTCCGCTCCGGTTCTCGAAAACCAATGTTTTCGGCTCGGCCTGACCTGAATCTCAACACACATCGGGGTCCAGGTCGATACCAAGGGTGCCGGGCTGGACTGGGCTCAGCCCAGTTCGACCCAGACCGGCAGGTGGTCCGAACCGCTCGCCCTCCGGTCGACCCACAGGCGCTTCAGCGAGCGGGCCAGCGACGCGCTGGTGAAGATGTAGTCGATGCGTTTGTGGCGGCTGGCGTTGGCGGGGTCCTTGGGATCGACCCAGGAGACGAGATCGTCGCCGGCGACATCGAGGCGCATGGCGGCATCGACGGCGAAGTCTGCGGTCAGCGGCATGCCGAATTCATGGTCCGGCCGGCCGGCGAGTTCAACATATTCGGGCGACCCGGCCAGCATGTTGAAATCGCCCATGCCGACAAAGGCTTCCGGATGCGGCAATTCCGGCAGGCCGATCTCGGCGACGCCGGACAGCGCGCCGCCTTCGAGCGCATAGTTCAACAGGCGCCGGCGCAGGAACTGGATCTGGCTGGCGCGTTCGACCGGACTGCGGTGATCGAGATGGATGGAATAGAAGCGGATGAAACCAAGCGGCGTCTCGATCAGCGCCTCCAGCGCGCCGCGCTGGAAGTTCATCATCTCGAAGCTGCGGCTGCGCGGCAAAAGCAGGTTGCGCGACAGATGAATTGGCGTTTTCGACAGGACCATATTGCCGAGCTGGAAGGTGGTGGTGATGGCGCGGCCATCCTCGATGCGCGAGCCGATATTGGCCTCGAAATTGCTGCCGTAGACGGCGAAATATTCGGGCAGCGCCTCGCCGATCTCGGCGACCATGTCGCGGCTGCCGTTCCTGGGGTTGTTGCGGGTGACCTCCTGCAGGGCGATCACGTCGGCGCCGCGTACGGCATCGGCAATACGCCCGACATCGTAGCGTCCATCGAGACCAATGCCGTATTGGGTGTTGTAGGTTACAAGCTTCATGCCGCAATCTCTCCGGCCAACCCCGCGTGGCCATCGTCATAAAACGGCCTCGCCCTTCGCCGCGCCTTGGTTTAGAGCAAGGCCCAAGGTTTAGAGCAATGCCGCAAGGCCAATAAAAGAAACTGCGATCCCATGAAATTTCTCGATCAAGCCAAGGTCTATGTCCGCTCCGGCGACGGCGGCGCCGGTTCGGTGTCGTTCCGCCGCGAAAAATTCATCGAGTTCGGTGGGCCGGATGGCGGCGATGGCGGCCGCGGCGGCGATGTCTGGCTGGAAGCGGTTGACGGGCTGAACACGCTGATCGACTATCGCTACCAGCAGCACTTCAAGGCCAAGACCGGCGTCCACGGCATGGGCCGCAACATGACCGGCGCCAAGGGCGCCGATGTCACGCTGAAGGTGCCGGCCGGAACGCAGGTCTTCGAAGAGGACAATGAGACGCTGATCTGCGACCTCACCGTTGTCGGGCAGCGGTTTCTCCTGGCCAAGGGCGGCAATGGCGGCTTCGGCAACCAGCATTTCAAGACCTCGACCAACCAGGCGCCGCGACGCGCCAATCCCGGCCTTCCCGGCGAAGAACTCAACATCTGGCTCAGGCTGAAGCTGATCGCCGACGCCGGGCTGGTCGGGCTGCCGAATGCCGGCAAGTCGACATTCCTTGCCGCCGTCACCGCGGCAAAGCCGAAAATCGCCGACTATCCGTTCACGACGCTGCATCCGGGCCTCGGCGTCGCCCGCATCGACGCGCGCGAATTCGTCATCGCCGACATTCCAGGTCTGATCGAAGGCGCGCATGAAGGCGTCGGCATCGGCGACCGCTTCCTCGGCCATGTCGAGCGCACGCGCGTGCTGCTCCACCTGGTTTCCGCGCAGGAGGAGAACCCGGGCAAGGCCTACAAGACCGTGCGGGCCGAGCTCGAGGCCTATGGCCACGGCTTGACCGACAAGGCCGAGATCCTGGCGCTGAGCCAGGTCGACACGCTCGACGCGGACGCGCGCAAGAAGAAGGTCGCTTCCTTGAAGCGCGCCGCCGGGCGTGCGCCGATGCTGCTGTCCGCTGTCACCGGCGAAGGCGTCGAGGCGGTGCAGCGCGCGCTGATGGCGGTGATCGCCGAAGCCCGCGCGCAAATTGCCGCCCCGGTCGAGACGCGCTGGGAAAAGTAGGACCATGCAGTCGCTCAGGAAATACCGGCGCATCACCGTCAAGATCGGCTCCGCGCTGCTCGTCGACCGGGCGAGCGGCCTGAAGCGCGACTGGCTCGACTCGCTCGCCGACGATATCGCCGCGCTTGCCAATGGCGGTGCCGAGATCCTGGTCGTGTCGTCGGGCGCCATCGCGCTTGGCCGCACCATACTTGGCCTCGGCAAGCGTGCCTTGAAGCTCGAGGAAAGCCAGGCGGCGGCCGCCGTCGGCCAGATCGCGCTGGCCGGCGCCTGGTCGGACGCACTCGGCAAGGGTAGCCTGAAGTCGGGTCAAATCCTTTTGACGCTCGGCGACACCGAGGAGCGCCGCCGCTACCTTAACGCACGCGCGACGATCTCGACGCTGCTCAAGATGAAGGCGGTGCCGGTCATCAACGAGAACGACACGGTGGCGACCTCCGAAATCCGCTATGGCGACAATGACCGGCTGGCCGCGCGCGTGGCGACGATGATGGGCGCGGACCTCCTGGTGCTGCTGTCCGACATTGACGGGCTCTACACCGCGCCGCCGGCCCGCGACCCGCAAGCCAAGTTCATCCCGGTGGTCGACCGCATCACGCCTGATATCGAGGCGATGGCGGGAGCCGCCGCGTCCGAGCTGTCGCGCGGCGGCATGCGCACGAAACTCGATGCCGGCAAGATCGCCACCGCCGCCGGCACCGCGATGATCATCACCTCGGGCACTAGGCTGTCGCCGCTGATGGCGATCGAACGCGGCGAGCGCGCCACCTTCTTCAAGCCGAGCACCAATCCTGTCAAAGGCTACAAGACCTGGATCGCCGGCCAGCTCGAGCCGGCCGGGCGGCTGACGGTCGATGCCGGCGCCATCGGCGCGCTCATTTCGGGAAAATCGCTGCTGCCGGCCGGCGTCAAACTGGTCAGCGGCAATTTCTCGCGCGGCGACACGGTGGCGATCCTGTCGCCCGAGGGCCGCGAGATCGCGCGCGGGCTGGTTGCCTATGATGCCGCCGATGCCGTAAGGATCGCAGGCCTGAAGACGGTCGAGATCGAGACGGTGCTCGGTTACGAGGCGCGTTCGGCGATGATCCACCGCGACGATCTTGTGGTGAGTCATTCCAGTGACCAAGTACGGGCCAGTGACCAAGTACGGGCCAGTGACCAAGTACGGGCCAGTGACCAAGTACAGGCCAGTGACCAAGTGCGGGCTGAAGGCGACATAAGCGGAGGATGAGCCATGCTGAAGCTGCATGAAAAATCCGGGGACGACACCGTGGCGCTGATGGCCGACATCGGCCGCCGCGCCCGCGCTGCCGCCCGACCGCTGGCCATCGCCACCACCGCCGCCAAGAACGCCGCGCTTGCCGCCATGGCCGAGGCAATCGTCGCCCGGGAACGGGACATTCTCGATGCCAATGCCATCGACGTCCTGAACGGCGAGCAATCGGGATTGTCCGCCTCCTTCATGGACCGGCTGAAGCTCGATCCGGCGCGCATCCGCGCCATGGCGGACGGCATTCGCGAAATTGCCGGGCTCAAGGATCCGATTGGCGATATCATCGCCGCGTGGGAGCGGCCGAACGGCTTGCATATCGAGCGCGTGCGTACGCCGCTTGGTGTCGTCGGCGTCATCTATGAAAGCCGGCCGAACGTGACTGCCGATGCCGGTGCGCTTTGCCTCAAGGCCAGCAATCCGGTGATTTTGCGCGGCGGTTCGGATTCGCTCAATTCCTCCTCGGCGATCCATGCCTGCATGGTCGAGGGACTGAAGGCGGCCGGGCTGCCCGAGGATGCTATCCAGCTGGTGCCGACCACGGACCGCGCCGCGGTCGGCGAAATGCTGAAGGGGCTTGGCGGCGATCTCGACGTCATCATTCCGCGCGGCGGCAAAAGCCTTGTCGGGCGGGTGCAGAGCGAAGCGCGGGTGCCGGTCTTTGCCCATCTCGAAGGGATCTGCCATCTCTATATCGACCGCTCCGCCGAGCTCGACATGGCGGTGCGGATCGCGGTCAACGCCAAGATGCGGCGCACCGGTGTCTGCGGTGCCGCCGAAACGCTGCTGGTCGACCGCGCCATCGCCACCACCCATCTGGTGCCGATTCTCGACGCGCTGCGCGCCGCCGGCTGTGAAATTCATGCCGATGCCGAGGTGTTGAAAGTCTTCTCCGACGCCAGGCCGGCGACCGATTCCGACTGGGTGACGGAATATCTCGACGCCATTATCGCGGTGAAGCTGGTCGACGACATCGGCGGTGCGATCGATCATATCGAGACATTCTCCTCGCACCACACCGAGGCGATCGTCGCCGAGGACGCCAAGGCGGTCGAACGGTTCTTCAACGAGATCGATTCGGCAATCCTGCTGCACAACGCCTCGACGCAGTTCGCCGATGGCGGCGAGTTCGGCATGGGCGCCGAGATCGGCATCGCCACCGGCAAGATGCATGCGCGCGGACCGGTCGGCGTGGAGCAGCTGACCTCGTTCAAATACCGCGTTCGCGGATCAGGACAGGTGAGGCCTTGATGTCTTTCGCCCACCAGGCCTGAAACTTTGCGCCCAGGCAACCCCCTCCGTCCTGCCGGATCCGGCCCTTCGCTGTCGCTCCGGGCGTTCGTTATTCGGAAAGCCAGGCAATTGGCTTTCCGTCCGCTTCGCGGACCACTCCTCCCCCTCAGGGGGGGAGATCGGCTGACATTTCCGGTGCCGCTGATTGTGGGCGTTGCAAGATCTGCGCCTGCGCTGAAACTGCTGATCTCCCCCCTTGCGGGGGAGATGCCCGGCAGGGCAGAGGGGGGCGCCTAGCACCATGCTTTCGTCCCCTCAGCCCACGGTCTCTTCCCACTACCTCAAGATGCCGCACGCCGAAAAAGGCCTCGCCGTCGGCCTGTTCGGCGGCTCGTTCAACCCGCCGCATGCCGGCCATGCGCTGGTTGCCGAAATCGCTTTGCGGCGCCTGGCGCTCGACCAGCTGTGGTGGATGGTAACCCCGGGCAATCCGTTAAAGAGCGCACGCGAGCTGGCACCGCTGGCCGAGCGGCTGCAACTGTCGGAGAAGATCGCCAGGAACCCGAAGATCAAGGTCACGGCCTTCGAGGCGGCACACAATGTGCGCTACACCGCCGACACGCTGGCTCTGGTCAAGGCGCGCAATCCCGGCGTCGACTTCGTCTGGATCATGGGCGCGGATAGTTTGCGCGATTTCCATCATTGGCAGCGATGGCGCGAGATTGTGCTCACCTTTCCGATCGCAGTCATCGATCGTCCGGGCGCCACGCTGTCGTTCCTGTCGTCGGTGGTTGCCAAGACCTTCGATTACGCCCGCATCGACGAGGGCGACGCGCCGCTGCTCGCCCGCATGAAGGCGCCGGCCTGGACCTTCATCCACGGTCCGCGTTCCTCGTTGTCGTCGACCGCGATCCGGAAAATGACGAAGGGTTGAGCATCTCGTCCATCCGGCCATGTCGTTTTTACAGCGGCGTTCGCCTGACCGATGGGCGATGCTGATCAGCCATGGCGGTCCAAAAGAAAACCCACCCCCAAATCGATCCGACACAGGGCAGTGCACCGACGCCGCTGACCGCGATTGCCAGCGTCATCGTGTCGATGGCGCTGATTGCCATCGGCAACGGGCTGATGTTCGCCTATATCCCCGTCCGGCTCGGCGTGGAGGGGTTCGACCCGGTCTGGGCAGGGCTGATCGTCACCGGCCTGTCGGCCGGCGGCCTTGCCGGCTGTATCCCGACCGGCCCGCTGGTGCGCAGGGTCGGCCACGCACGCGCCTTCATGGTGCTGTCGGCATTGATCGCGCTGTCCAATGTCGCCATCGGCGCCGGACCGCATCCGCTGCTGTGGATCGTGGCGCGTGCGCTCTACGGCTTTGTCATATGCGGGCTGTTCATCGTCGCCCAGAGCTGGCTCAACGACGCGCTGCCGAACGCCATACGCGGCCGGGTGATGGCGGTGTTCTACGTCGCCTACGTTGCCGGCCTTGGCGTCGGCTATGCGACGCTTGCCGTCATCGACATCCACACGGCCGCGGCGCCGTTGATCGGCATCACCTTCACCGCTCTGTCAATCCTGCCTGTCGGCATGACGCGCCTTGCCCAGCCGCCGGCGCCGCAGGCTGCTTCGGTGGCGCTGCGCCAGGCCTGGCGGATTTCGCCGGTCGGGGTCGCTGGCATGCTGGCGGTCGGCGGCCTGTCGATGATCATTTCCGGCTTCGCCCCCATCCATGCCACGGCCAAGGGTTATAGCCAGGCCGACGTGGCGCTGCTGTTGTCGGCAATGCCGGTCGGCACGCTGATCCTGCAGATACCGCTTGGCTGGCTTTCCGACCGCACCGATCGGCGTTACGTGCTTGCCGGCGCCGCGGCGCTCGCGGTCTTCGCCAGCGTGCTGGCCGTAGCCTTCGACGGCGGTGCGCTGGTGGCCCTTTTGGTGATCTACCTGATCTGGGACGGGGCGGCGGAATCGATCTACGCGCTCTCCAGCGCGCATGCCGCCGACCGCGCCAGGAAGGATGAACTGCTTGCCCTGTCGAGCTCGATGCTGTTTGCCTGGTCGCTCGCCGGCTTCATCGTGCCAGGCATCGTCACGGCGCTTTCCGCCGTCTTCGGCACGGCAACCTTCATCTATGTCGGCATCGTCATCGCCTCGGCATTCTGCCTGTTCGTGCTGTGGCGGGTGATCGCGGTGCGGCCTGTTCCGGCGGCCGCCACGTGCAGTTTCGCGCCGATGTCGGCGCAAGCACCGTTGCCGGTGGAACTCGCCTTCGCGCCGGACGAAGAGGCCCGCCGCAGAGGCGGTTGATTACTGCTTGCGGGTCTCGGGCGACGGTGCTTCCGGGGGTGGCAGCGGGATGGAGATGCCTTCACTGTCGAAGGCCTGCTTGGCGCGTTTGGTCATATCGATCTGGGTGGCGAAATAGTCCGCCGCCGCGGTCCAGTAGCGCAAGGTGAGCGAAACGGTCGTATCGCCGAGTGCGCCCACGAAGGCGATCGGCGCCGGTTCGCGGCGGATGCGCTTCTCGGCGCCGGCAATGCCAAGCAATGTCTTCTGCGCGCCGTCTATGTCGTTCCAGGAGCCGATGCTGAGCGTGATGTCGGTGCGACGCACGCCATTACGGGTGAAATTGCGTACCGGTTGGTTCCACAGCGTCGAATTGGGGGCCAGTATATAGACGCCGTCGGCGGTCCTGAGCTTGGTGGCGAAGAGGCCGATTTCCTCGACCGAACCGGCAATGGCGCCGACCTCGACCGATTCGCCGATTCGGAACGGCCGCAGCGCCAGAAGCATGATGCCGGCGGCGATGTTCTGCAGCGTGCCTTGCAGCGCGAGACCGATGGCCAGGCCGATCGCGCCGATCGCGGCGATGATCGATGCGGTCTGCACGCCGAACTGGCCGAGCACCATGATGACGACGAGGATCAGGATGGCGTAGCGAACGATCTTGGAAAAGAAATGCCGCAGCGTCGCGTCGAAACCGTGGATATGGCCGAGGCCAGCCGAGATCGAGCGCTCGGCAAGGTTGGCAACGATGTAGCCGACCACCAGGAGGATGACGGCGCCGATGGCGGAGAAGGAATAGGAAACGATCAGCGTACTCAGCTGCGCGAGGCCGGCCTGGACGGTGAGAAGGGTGTTTTGCGGGTCGATCGGCATGATGGGATTCCGGTTGGTCGGTCAGCCGATAACCGCTGCGGAACGCCTGGGTTCCGATGTTTCTGCGTCTCGCGTGGAACAATATACCAGTCGGCGAGTTCGCGTGAGTTGGGGCTCCGTCTTGAAACTGCAACGGAACTCTGCCTATCTAAGAGGTGTCACCTGCTTCAAGGGGTGATTTGGTTGTTCTTGCTGCGAAAGGAAATACACTGAGAACAGCACTGCGGAAGAAGGCCGATATCATGCCTTCGCCGGCCAGGATCAGCGTAGACGACGCCGTGTCCCGTGCCATCAAGACAGTCCTTGCCAGTCTGGAAGACTCCAAGGCCGAAAATATTGTCTCAATCGACATTCAGGGAAAATCGAGCCTCGGCGACTACATGGTCGTCGCGTCGGGTCGATCGCACCGTCATGTCGCGGCTGTCGCCGATCATCTCCTCAAGGCGCTCAAGGATGCCGGCCTCGGCACTGCGCGCGTCGAGGGATTGTCCGGCGCCGACTGGGTCCTGATCGATTCTGGCGATATCATCGTCCATGTCTTCCGCCCCGAAGTCCGCGAATTCTACAATCTCGAAAAGATGTGGCAGGCGCCGGACCTCGAGGAAGAGACCCTCCACTAGGCCGCCTTGTTGATGCATGCCATGCCGAAAAACCGGCTCCCACCCTTGGGTGACATGCACTAGCGGCTTATAGAGGCGAGGATGAAGATTTCAGTTCATGCCGTGGGCCGAATGAAAGCCGGCCCCGAGCGGGAGTTGGCCGACCGCTATTTCGAGCGCTTCGCCAAGAGCGGACCCGCCGTGGGGCTCGAATTCGCCGGCATCACCGAGATCGCCGAGGGCCGCGCGCAGAGCGCCAGCGAGCGGCAGCGCGACGAAGGCTCGCGCCTGCAGGCGCAGCTGCAGCCAGGCACGGCATTGATCCTGCTCGATGAAAAAGGCAAGAGCCTGTCCTCGCAGGATTTCGCTGGCCGTATCGGACAGTTGCGCGATGGCGGACGCAAGGCGCTGGTGCTCGCCATTGGCGGCGCCGACGGCCACGATCCGCCGCTGCGTGACCAAGCCGAGCTGGTGCTGTCGTTCGGGGCGCTCACCTGGCCGCATCAGCTGGTGCGCGTGATGCTGGGCGAACAACTCTACAGGGTGGCGACGATCCTGTCGGGCCATCCCTATCACAGATCCTGAAAGCCGCCGGGCCGCACTGAATTTAGCCCCAATGCCGCGTAAAATTCATTCTGGGGCTGCCTCTGCTTTGCAGGGCGTTATTGCGACCCCTTGGGCGACAGGCGCTAACATGGTTGATGATTCGTTAACGAAGCCGCGGATAGAATCGATCGCGAATGTCTGAAGGCTGGAAATCGACGACGGGCTCATCGACCGGGAGTTCCTGGCGCGCGTGCGGTATCGCGGCGGCGGCGGTGCTTCTGTCGCTCCATGCGGCGCGGGCCGAAAACACGCTCGACATGGCGCCCGATCCGGACCAGAGCCGCGCGGAATACGAGCAGGTTTCCAAGGAAATAACGCTGTCGTCGGAACGGCTGGCGAAGCTCGCCGCCGATATCGCCACGGTCAAGAAGGACCACGCCTCGATCACCGCCGCGCTGATCCAGTCGGCGATGACCGAACAGAAGCTTGGCCAGGACATCGAGGACATCGGCGCCAAGCTGGAAGGACTGAAGGGCCAGCAACAGAAGATCCGCGCTTCACTGGCGGCGCGGCGCGACGTGCTGGCCGAAGTGCTGGGCGCCCTGCAGCGCATGGGGCTCAATCCGCCGCCGGCGATCCTGGTCAAGCCGGAGGACGCGCTGTCGTCGGTGCGCAGCGCCATCCTGCTCGGCGCCGTGGTGCCGGAATTGCGACAGGAGACCGACAGTCTGCTGGCCGACCTCAAGGAGCAGACCCGGGTGACGGCCTCGATCGAGGCCGAGCGGACGCGGCTGACGGCAGCGGTCGGCGACCAGGCGGCGGAGAAGAAGCGGCTCGGCATGCTGCTGGAGGCCAAGCAGAAGCTCGAGGCCGACACGAAGGCGCAGATGGCGGCCGAACAGCAGCGTTCCGAGCAATTGGCCGCCAAAGCCAGCAGCCTGAAGGATCTGATCGCTTCGCTCGAAGCGCAGGCCGACAAGAACCGCAAGGCCGCGGATGCCGCGAAGGCAGCCGATGCGGCAAAGGCCGAGCCCGGTGGCGACCAGACAGCATCGCTGCCGGTTCCCGAAGGCAACAGGCTGACCGCAGCGACGCCTTTCTCTGCACTGCAGGGACAGATCGCCTTGCCGGTCACCGGCCGCATCAAACGCCGGTTCGGCGCCGACGACGGTAACGGCGCCTTGATGCTTGGGGACATGGTTGCGACACAATCGGGAGCCATCGTTACGGCGCCGGCGGATGGGAATGTGCTTTATGCGGGGCCGTTTCGCTCCTATGGTCAGCTCTTGATCCTCAATGCCGGCGACGGTTATCATGTCGTTCTGGCTGGGATGAGCAGAATCAGCGTCGCGACTGGCCAGTCAGTGCTCGCAGGAGAGCCGGTCGGTGCGATGGGAGAAGCCCGGGTGGCAAGCACCTCGGTTTCGAAGAATGGAAATGCCACGCCGGAACTCTATGTCGAGTTCCGCAAGGATGGAAAACCCGTCGATCCGGCCCCATGGTGGGCGGACCGTTTTTCTGGAAGGACGTGAAATGATGCGGAAACTGTCGCTTCTGATTGCCGGTGCGCTGATGGGCGCCTCCGCCATGAGCCTTGTCTATGGCGCACCCGGCTCGGCGGCGAACGCTGCAGGGTCGGAAACCTACAAGCAACTGGCGATCTTCGGCGACATCTTCGAGCGGGTGCGGGCCCAGTATGTGACCCCGCCCGACGACAAGTCGCTGGTCGAGAACGCCATCAACGGCATGCTTTCCTCGCTAGACCCGCATTCCTCCTACATGAACGCCGAGCAGGCGCAGGACATGCGCGTGCAGACCAAGGGCGAGTTCGGCGGCCTCGGCATCGAGGTCACCATGGAGAACGACCTGGTCAAGGTGATCACGCCGATCGACGACACGCCGGCTGCCAAGGCGGGCGTGCTGGCCGGCGACTATATCGCCAAGATCGACGGCGAGGAGGTTCGCGGCCTGACGCTCAACGACGCGGTCGACAAGATGCGCGGCCTGGTCAACACGCCGATCAAGCTCACCATCCTGCGCCAGGGCGCCGACAAGCCGATCGAGCTGACGGTGGTGCGCGACATCATCAAGGTCAAGGCGGTCAAGTTCCGGGTCGAGAACGACATCGGTTACATGAAGATCACCTCCTTCACCGAAAAGACCTATGACGACCTCGAGAACGCCATCGACACCATCAAGAAGCAGGTGCCGGACGACAAGCTCAAGGGCTATGTGCTCGACCTGCGCCTCAATCCGGGCGGCCTGCTCGACCAGGCGGTGAGCGTGTCGGATGCCTTCCTGAAGCGCGGCGAGATCGTCTCGACGCGCGGCCGCGATCCGAAGGACGTCACCCGCTTCGACGCCAAGCCGAAGCAGACCGACGACATCAACGGCAAGCCGATGATCGTGCTCGTCAATGGCGGCTCGGCCAGCGCTTCGGAGATCGTCGCCGGCGCGCTGCAGGACTTGCGCCGCGTCACGGTGGTCGGCACGCAGTCCTTCGGCAAGGGCTCGGTGCAGACCATCATCCCGCTCGGCGAGAATGGCGCGCTCAGGCTGACGACGGCGCTCTATTACACGCCGTCGGGCAAATCGATCCAGGGCAAGGGCATCACGCCCGACATCAAGGTAGACCAGCCGCTGCCGCCGGAACTGCAGGGCAGGGACCTGACGCGCGGCGAATCCGATCTCAAGGGCCATATCAAGGGTGCCGACGAGAGCAAGACCGGCTCCGGTTCCGCAGCCTATGTGCCGCCGGATCCGAAGAACGACCTGCAGCTCATCTATGCCGAGCAGCTGCTGCGCGGCCAGAAGACCGATCCGTCCTTCCCGCCCAATCCGGAAAAGGCCGTGCTCAACCAGTAAGGTCGGCAACCGGTCTGGCCGGTTGAACGAAGCAATGCGATGCTGCCGGGACCGAAAGGTTCCGGCAGTTTGATTCGGGGGGCAGGACCAGGCCTCCAAGCGGGCGCCAGGATTGATGAATGCGTGCATCTGTTGCCGAAGGAGGTCGTCTTCGGAACCGTGCACCGGGGACAGGGCTTGGCTGATATCGGCAAGGACATCGAACGCCCGCTTGGACAGACTGTCCGGGTGCCGCGTGCCGCCGGCAAGATCAGCGTAGGCGTGATCGCGGCGAGCGCGGTCGTGCTGGCCGTGGTCGGCGTCTCGGCCGCGATCGCGCTCAGGGAAAAGCCGTTTCGAAAACCGCAGGAAGTCGCCGTTTCGACGCCGAAAGTGACTGCGGCGGCCGAGCCGACAGCGTCGTCTCCCGCATTGGCCCCAGCGGCGACGCCAAAAGTGGAGACGCCGGCGAAGACGGGCGGTCCGCAGATCATCCATGTGCAGACGGAAGAAGGTGATGGCCCGCCCAAGGCCGCAATCGTCATTCGCGATCCGTCGACCGTCGGCCAGAACCTCAAGATCGCGCATATTCCCGACAGGGCGCTGATAGAAACCAGTGAAACCGGACCCTTGCCGATGCGCTCCGCCGATGGCCGGCGGCCGTTCGACGTTTATGCGCGGCCATGGTCCGGCACACGCGGCGCACGTGTGGCAATCGTCATCGGCGGCCTCGCGGTTTCACAGACCGGCACCCAGGCGGCCATTGCCAAGCTGCCGGCGGAAGTGACGCTGGCCTTCGCGCCACAGGGCAACAGCATCGGCCGCTGGATGCAGGCAGCGAGGCAGAGCGGCCATGAGATCGTCATGCAGGTGCCGCTCGAACCGTTCGATTATCCCAACGTCAACCCCGGCCGCAACACGCTGACGGTGGCGGCGACCCCCGACGAGAATCTGAAAAACCTGCACTGGGCGCTGTCGCGGACGACGAACTATACCGGCGTCATGAACTATATGGGCGCGCGGTTTTCCTCCGACGCGGCGGCGATGCAGCCGTTCATGGCCGAGCTCGGCAAAAGGGGCCTCGCCTATATCGACGATGGCTCGTCGGCACGCAGCCTGGCGCCAGACGTGGCGCTGAAGGATGGCGTGCCTTTCGTCGCCGGCGACACGGTGATCGACGCGGTGCAGGATCGCGGCGCCATCCTGAAGAAGCTCGACAGTCTCGAAGCGACCGCGCGTGCCAAGGGCACGGCCGTCGGCATCGGCTCGGCTTTCGACCTGACGGTCGACACGGTGTCGTCATGGGTGGCCGAGGCCAAGAAGCGCGGCATCGAGATCGTGCCGATTTCAGCGGTGGCCGTCGATCCACAAAAAGGCTAACAGCCGTCTTGATAATTCCACTCCGGCGGGCATCTGGCGGCGCTTTCTGCGCTTCCGGTGCTCGCGTACTTTAAGTACGCTCCGCTCCGGTTCTCGAAATCACTCGTCACCTGCCTCACCAGAGCGAATTCTCAAAACGGCTGGAACCTCACCTATGGCCAAAAAAGTCGACCGCGAAACGCTGCCCTATCGCCCCTGTGTCGGGTTGATGATCCTCAATGGCGAGGGGCTGGTCTGGGTCGGGCATCGCATTGCCGAACCCGACAGCGAATTCGCCGGTACGACGCAGCTCTGGCAGATGCCGCAAGGCGGCATCGACATGGGCGAGGAGCCGCTGCAGGCGGCGGAACGGGAGCTCTATGAGGAGACCGGCATGCGCAGCGTCTCGATGCTGGCCGAAGCGCCGGACTGGATCAACTACGATCTGCCGGACCACCTCGTCGGCATCGCCTTCAAGGGCAGGTATCGCGGCCAGACGCAAAAATGGTTCGCCTTCCGCTTCCATGGCGATACCAGCGAGATCCAGATCAATCCGCCGCCGGGCGGCCACACCGCTGAATTCGACAAGTGGTCGTGGCGGCCGATGCAGGACCTTCCCGACCTTATCGTGCCGTTCAAGCGTCAGGTCTATGAAGATGTGGTGGCGGCGTTCCGGCATCTGGTTCCCTAGTATGTCGCGCGTCGGCCGTGGTTCGAGGGCCGCTGTTGCCGTGTCGGCCCAGCGGTCCTATTGATATCTTATCCGCTACAAGGAGGGTCGCCATGAACGACGCCCCCACAAGATTGCTGCCCGATGATGGCCCTGCCGTAAGCGAGGCGGCGGCCGGGGCCATTCTCACCATCGATCTCAGTGCGATCCGCGAAAACCACCGGCGGCTGAAGGCAAGGCTGGGCGGCGTGCGCTGCGCCGGCGTGGTCAAGGCCGACGGCTACGGTCTCGGCGCGAGCCAAGTGGCATCGGCGCTGGCGGAAGAAGGCTGCGACGTCTTCTTCGTCGCGCTGCTGGCCGAAGCCATCGCGCTCCGGAAGGCAATCGGGGCCGGACCTGAGATCTACGTGCTGAACGGACTGCCGCCGGGCTCCGAGCCGGAAGCGGTCGCGTCCGATCTCTGCGCGGTCGTCAACAGTGGCGCGCAGTTGAAAGCCTGGCGCGCGGCGGCACATCGCGTTGGCCGAAAACTTCCGGTCGCCATCCAGGTCGACAGCGGCATGTCGCGGCTTGGCATGGCACCAGCCGAAGTCGAGGCGATGGCCGGTGATGCCACCGCGTTTGACGGCATCGACGTCAGATATGTGATGAGCCACCTGGCCTGCGCCGACGAGCCTGACCATCCCGCCAATGAACAGCAGCGGTTAGCCTTTGAGCGGCTGCGCGCCATGCTGCCCGAGGCGCCCGCCTCGCTCGCCAATTCCTCCGGCATCTTTCTTGGGCCGTCCTACCATTATGATCTCGCCCGCCCTGGCGCCGCGCTCTACGGCATCAATCCGACGCCTGCCGAACCCAACCCGATGCTGCCCGTGGTGCGGCTGCAGGCCAAGGTGGCGCAGACGCGCAGCGTCGAACAGGGCACCGGGATCGGCTATGGCCACACCTATCACGCGGAAGGGCCGCTCAGCCTGGCGACGATCTCGTTCGGCTATGCTGATGGCTGGTTGCGGCGATCAGCGTCGGCCGCCTGGTTCGAGGGAGCGCGCCTGCCCTTCCTCGGGCGCGTGTCGATGGATTCGATCATTCTCGACATTTCCGCCCTGCCGCCCGGCAAGCTTCGCGAAGGAGATCTCGTCGAACTGCTCGGCCCTTCGCAAAGCGTCGACGACGCCGCCGGCCATGCCGGCACCATCGGCTATGAAATCCTGGCCAGTCTCGGCACGCGCTTCCACCGGCGCTATGTTGGCGGTTGAGCGGTTTGGCCGCGCTTGACAAGCGGACGCCTGTCGGCAAGGTTCGGCGCATGAGCAACCTCGCTTATATCAGAACCTTGTTCAGGGTCTGCCCGATCGCGGGATCGTAGCCCCGGCGCGGCCGCCTTCCGGCGTTCGTCCGTCCCGGGGCTTCCATACATCCACCCATCGCCATCAAGCCGCACCGCTTTCCGCGGCTGCCGGCTTTCATCAGGCCGCCGTCAGCGCGGCGGCAAGCGCGCATCTGTTCGATGCGCCGATCCATGAGGTTTGTCATGCAACATGCAACGGGACTGCGTCCATCCGCACAGATTCTGATCAGCGACACCGACCATGACAGGTTGACCGGTCTGGCGAGCACCGTGCTCGACCGCGCCCCCGAGACGGCTGAAGAGTTGCTCGCGGAGCTGGACCGGGCGGTGATCACGGAAGCGGGGGCAATGCCGGCCGACGTAGTACGAATGGGATCGACGGTCACGGTTCGCGGCGAAAGCGGTGATATCAAGCACATCACGCTGGTCTATCCAGGCGACGCCGATATTGCCGAAAACCGGATTTCGGTGCTGACGCCGATGGGAACGGCGCTGGTCGGCGCCAGCATCGGGCAGGTGGTGTGCTGGAGCGGTCGAGGCGGCCGCAAACTGTCGGCGACCGTGGAGGCCGTCGATACGCCCTTCTGCGGCGGCGAGCACTGATCGTGGAGGCGGTGATGAAAAACGGAAGCTGCCGCCTGACGACGAAGGATTACGCCGTCCTGGAAGTGATGCTTGAGCGCCGACGGGCCTTCGCGGATCCGATGGTCCGGATGATCGAAGAAAAGCTTTCCAATGCCGGCGTCGTGCCCATCGAGTCGATCGAAGCCGATATCGTGACGCTGAACAGCCGGGTGGTGTTTTGCGTCGATGCCGGTGTGGCCGAGACGCGCACCCTGGTGCAGAGCGAAATACGTGGACCAGTCGGCTCCAGCCTGTCGGTGGCAACCAGGCGCGGGCTGTGCATGCTTGGCATGGCGCAAGGCCAGACGGCTTCGCTCGAGCACCCCGACGGCAGGCGCGAATCGATCCGGATCAAGGCGGTGCTCTATCAGCCGGAAGCCGCGCGGCGGGCAGCCCGGGAAAGAGCCGCCGCTGGCGGACCGCGGCCGCACGGACTGACCCTCGTCTACAGCGCCGACATTTCTATCCGGCCTCTTGGCGGGATGGCAGGAATGCGGCAGACAGAGAGAGATGACGATCCCGGGCCGTCGGCGGCGTGAAAGCCAGGCGCAAGGTCGGGAAGATCGGCATCGATTTTCGCCGGCGATCGTGCGCGAATCGCAGGTGCGGCCGTGTTCATCGGCATGAAGGACATGGCGTAAGGAGTGAATGAATGAAGATCATGGTGCTGGGCAGTGGCGTCATCGGGGTGACCACGGCCTATTATCTCGCCGAGGCCGGCCACGAGGTGACGGTGATCGACCGCCAGAAAGGCCCGGCGCTGGAGACCAGCTTTGCCAATGCCGGCGAGATTTCTCCCGGCTATGCTTCGCCCTGGGCCGGCCCCGGCATTCCGCTCAAGGCGATCAAGTGGCTCTTGATGAAGCATGGCCCGCTGGTGGTGCGGCCGGCCTTCGACCCGCATATGTGGACATGGCTGGTCAAGATGCTGCGCAACTGCACCGCCGAGCGCTACGCCATCAACAAATCGCGCATGGTGCCGCTGGCGGAATACAGTCGCGACACGCTGAAGGCGCTACGCGAAGCAACGGGCATTGCCTATGACGAGCGGACCCAGGGCACGCTGCAGCTGTTTCGCACGCAAAAGCAGCTCGACGGCACGTCAGGCGATGTCGAGGTGCTGAAGAAATATGGCGTGCCCTATGAGATCCTCGATCCGAACGGCTGTATCGCGGCCGAGCCGGCGCTGGCCGGGGTGCGCGATAAGTTCATCGGCGGGTTGAGGCTGCCGCATGACGAGACCGGCGACTGCAAGATGTTCACCGACAGGCTGACCGAGCTCTGCGTGGCGCGCGGCGTCAAGTTCGAATACGACGTGACGATCTGGCGTGTCATCCGCAGCCGCAATCGCGTCGCCAATCTCAGCACGAGCAAGGGTTTCAAGACCGCCGATGCCTATGTGATGGCGCTGGGCAGCTACTCGGCGGACTTCATGCGCCGGATGAAGCGGCCGATCCCGGTCTATCCGGTCAAGGGCTATTCGATCACCGTGCCGATCAAGGACGCCGCCGCCGCACCGGTGTCGACGGTGATGGACGAAACCTACAAGGTCGCGATCACCCGGCTCGGCGACCGCATCCGCGTCGGCGGCACGGCCGAGATTTCCGGCTTCGATCTCAGGCTGCACGAATCGCGGCGCCGCACCCTCGAGCACTCGGTCGGCGATCTCTTTCCCGGCGCCGGCGCCATGCGCGAAGCGACGTTCTGGTGCGGGCTGCGGCCGATGACGCCGGATGGACCGCCGCTGATCGGCCGCACCGAACTGTCGAACCTCTTTCTCAACACCGGCCATGGCACGCTCGGCTGGACCATGGCCTGCGGCTCGGCCAAGGTGCTGGCCGACATCATGTCGAACCGGGTGCCCGACATCGACGTGCGTGCCCTGGCGCAGGAGCGCTATCTGAAATAGCGGCCCGCGCGTCTGCCGACGCGCTTTGTTCTTTGCTTTGATGCATGTCGTTGCCCCAAAACCGGAGCCGCTTTTGGGCGACATGCATCAGAACGCCTGCCTGACCCACGCCTCGTCGAACAGCAGCCGGTAGGCCCACGGGATCGTCACTTTGGTGGAAACCGGGTTCGAGTGCGCGAGGTAGTCGTCGTAGACCGGCTTCATCCTGGCGTAGAAGGCGGGGTCGAGCACCGTCATGCCGTTCTCCGAATCGTGGAAGAAGCTGCGGTTGTTGAGGTTGACCGAGGAAATGGCGACCAGTCTTTCGTCGATCATCATGATCTTGGAATGCAGCACCACGTCAGGCGCCTTGAACTCGCGGATGTCGATGCGGTCGCCATATTTCTCGACGAACAGTTTGTTCAGCGCGGTGAGGAATTTGCCGCCGATGTCGCCCTTGAGGTCGATGCGGCCGACAATGTCGATCCTGACGCCGCGGGCGAGTGCCCGGTCAAAGGCCTCGGCGAGACTGGGGGTCAGATTTAGGTAAGGGTTGACGATCTGGATACGGTGCTGGGCGGCATCGACAAGCTCGACGAAATAGGCCTCCAGCGCATGATCATCCTCATAGGGCACCGAGATGAAATGCCGGGCATTGCCCTGGGGGCGGCCATCTCCGTGGACCGGGACGGAGAAGGGGCGCGCCAGGTTGGTGTCGGCGTCGCGCAGCCATATCGTCGACAGATGCGCGGCCAGCGTCTCGACCGTCGCCCGGTCGGCGAACTCGATGTCGAAGTCGCTCCAGTTCGAATAGTAGTTCAGCGAAAATCCGTCGGTCTTGCCATATTGCTCGAGGTCCGGATAGCGCGACAGGTCGATGGGCTGGTGGAACAGGAAGCCGTCATGGATGTTGCGGCCGCCGATGATGACGCGCGAACGCGCGGGGTCCTGCGCCAGCGTCGCCAGCATTTTGATATGATGGACCTTGTGCAATTGTGAAATCTGCTCGTCGATCGGCGCGCCATGGTCCGCCTGCCAGCGATATTCCTGCAATTCGACATTGGGGAATTCGGCCGCCAGGCGGTGCAGCATGGCGTCGTCCTTGTCGCGTTCCAGCACGTCGGTGATCATGATGCGCACCTTGGTGCCAAGCGCTGCATGATGGCGGATCAATCGTTCGACGATACGGCCGGAAAAGTCCGCCTTGAACTCGAGCGAGGACAGATAGATCAGCTTCAGCGTTGGCGCCTTCGAGAAATCGAGCGGCAGTTCGGGGTCACCCTTGTCTATTGTCGCATCGGACAGCGGCGCGCCCATCAGCGCCTCGACCTTGGCGTTGAAGCCGTCGCGCGACTTGCGCAGCAGCCTGGGCTCGCCGATCGGCATGGCGCAGGTCTGCGAGAGCCAGCGGCTGGCATAGAAAGCGCGCTCGAGGGCGTCGACGCCGGCGCCGCTGGGGGCCGGGCAGCGCTGGTAGCGGCTGTCCAAGCTGGCGAGCGCCGGATCGGCGATCTCTTCGCGCCGGATGGTGAGGGGCGCGCCGGGGGGCGCAAGGCTGGAGCGGATCCTTGCCGTGCACCGGTTCAGGCTGTCACCCGGAAACAGGCTTACCGTGTCGTCCTCGCCGGACAGGCGAAAGCCGAATGCCGCGCCGGCGGCGATGATGCGTGAGGCTCCGGCGGCGCGGATCGCCAATCCACCGTCGCAAGTGCCCTCGATGTCGGCCGGCTGCTTGCCTGCCTGCCGCACGACGATCTCGGTGCTGCGCGCCTGCAGGCCGGAGAAATCGAAGGTCTTGGGCGCCGAAGGACGCGCCGCCGCATCGATGTAGAGCGTCTGCCGCGACACCCGCCAGCGGCCGTCGAAACGGCCGTCGCCGCTGCCTATGCCGGCTGGGGGCAGATGTATGTTGGCGACCGGTCCGGCCAGTTGCCGTAGCGTCGAATATGTCGCCTGGAAATCGCGGTTCTGGACATCGCGGCGGTTGCGCCCGAAGGGGCCGGTGCCATTGGCACGGTCCATGGCACCGAGCTGGTTGTTGGCAAGTAGCGCCAGGAACCGTCGTTCGTAGTCGCTGTCGCCGCTATCTCCGAAAAACTGCGCCGCCGCGACCTGCGCGCCGGGCGTGCTGGCCGATAGCGAGGGCCGCGCGCAAGCCTCCTGTCCCGCCAGGAGGTCGCAGGCATTGCCGCCTGCGCCGGCACAGCCGGCAAGGGCGGCCAGTCCGAACAGGACGAGGATGACGGCCCTGCGGACGTTCACCCGGCCGCTCCGGCCTTCATGGCGCTCAACTGCGCGGGGTCGCGCGGCGGCATGAAACCTTGCGGAAAAATCTTGCAGACAGGGATGGTGAAGGTGGCGATCAGCAGTTCCGCCTCGCTGCGCATCTTGCGGGGCGCCGTCTTGTCGTCGCGGATTGCGCTCGCCGAGGCAACAAGGGCGCCATCGCAGTCGCAATGGTTGCGGCGAGCGATGTAGCAGGCGTCATGGGTTCGGCAAACGGCGTCGAGACGGTCGACCGGCCGGGCCGACAGATCGCCGGTGCGGGTCCCGGGACCGCAGTAATTGCCGATGACGAAAGGCGAGGGGCGCGCCATGACGTAGCGGATCGGTTTGGGCAATTCGGCTTCCGGCACTTTTGTCCATGGGTTGGCACATGCGGAGACGAACAGCAGCGGCAGGATGGCAAGAACGGCTCGCATGTCTATCCGCGCCAGCTTTCTGAAAGATTTCCCCACCCGACACCCACCCCATGGCCGGCGACCGGTGATGCCACACTGTGCGGTTTTGTGGCAAGGAAAAGGCGGCGTGTGGAAACCTGGCTGTTTTGCCGTGACGGCGCTTCTAAACGAAGAGGCCCCGCTCGCGCTCGACCGCCTTGGTGATGAAGCTGGCGACGATCTGGACGCGGCGCAGTGGCCTGACCGATTCGTGATAGACCAGCCAGTAGGCGCGGCGGATAGGCGCGACGACATCGACGGCCACCAACTCCGGCATCGAGCGGGCGACGAAGTTGTGCAGGATGCCGATGCCGGCGCCCGAGCGCACGGCTTCGGCCTGGCCGAGCGCCGAGGAGATGGCGAAGCTGGTGCGCCAGTCCGCGCTGAATTCTGCGGCATAGTCGAGCGAAGGGCTGACGATGAGATCAGGCACATAGCCGATCAGTGTGTGCTGGCCGAGCTCGGCGGCGGTTTTGGGTAGGCCATGGGCTTCGACATAGACGCGGGAGGCGAACAGGCCGAGCGAATAGTCGACCAATTTTCCCGCCACCAGCCGGCCTTCGGTCGGCCGTTCGACGGTGATCGCGATATCGGCTTCGCGCCGCGACAGCGAGAAGGAGCGCGGCACCGGCACGAGCTGGATGGTGAGTTCGCGGTGAAGGGCGGTGAGTTCGCCCAGCCGCTTGGCCAGGAAGGCGACGCCGAAGCCGTCGGGTGCGCCGATGCGCACGGTTCCAGACACGTCATCTCCTTCGCCTGATATGGTCGAGCGCGCGGCGATCATGTCGCCCTCCATGCGCTCGGCGATATCGAGGAAGCGCTCGCCGGCCGGCGTCAACTCGCTGCCGGTGGTAAGCCGGCGAAAGAGTTTCGTCCTCAGTGCTTCCTCAAGGGCCGCGATGCGGCGCGAGACGGTGGCATGGTTGAGCTCCAGCCGGCGCGCGGCGCCAAGAATCTGGCCGGCGCGCGCCACGGCGAGGAAGATGCGGACGTCATCCCAATTCATGGGGATGTTCCGGGTGGCAATCGTCAACGCCGCGTTCCACAGAATTCAATATAACCATGCCAGTGATGTCGAGCACATCTTATCATTTGCGGCAATTGATGCACAGGCCTCGTTCGTTATCTATTTCCTGCACAACGGTTGCGTTCTCCCTCGCGTTGCCTTCGCCGCCGCAAAGGCGGACAATACGGCATCACAAACAAAGGGAGAGAAATCATGATCGACTACGGTCATTTCATCGGCGGCAAGCGTGTCGCCGGCACCAGCGGCCGCAAGCAGGACGTCATGCAGCCGATGGACGGTACGGTGCGCGGCACGGTGGCGCTGGCCTCGCAGGCGGAACTGCGCACGGCGGTCGAGAATGCCAAGGTGGCGCAGCCCAAATGGGCGGCGACCAATCCGCAGCGCCGCGTGCGCGTGCTGATGAAATTCCTCGAACTGGTCGCCCGCGACTATGACGAACTGGCCGAAATCCTGGCGCGCGAACACGGCAAGACCATCGCCGACGCCAAGGGCGACATCCAGCGCGGCCTCGAAGTGGTTGAGGTCTGCATCGGCGCGCCGCATATGATGAAGGGCGAGTTCACCGACGGCGCCGGCCCCGGCATCGATGTCTATTCAATGCGCCAGCCGCTCGGCGTCGTCGCCGGCATCACGCCGTTCAATTTCCCGGCGATGATCCCGCTTTGGAAGATCGCACCGGCGATCGCCTGCGGCAACGCCTTCATCCTGAAGCCTTCGGAGCGTGATCCGGGCGTGCCGATGCGCATTGCCGAGCTGTTCATCGAGGCCGGCCTACCGGCTGGCATCCTCAACGTCGTCAACGGCGACAAGGATGTCGTCGACGCTATCCTCGACGATCCCGACATCAAGGCCATCGGCTTTGTCGGCTCGACGCCGATCGCCCACTACATCTATTCGCGCGGCACGGCGGCCGGCAAGCGCGTGCAGTGCTTCGGCGGCGCCAAGAACCACATGATCATCATGCCCGACGCCGACATGGACCAGACCGTCGACGCGCTGATCGGCGCCGGTTACGGCTCGGCCGGCGAGCGCTGCATGGCGATCTCGGTGGCCGTGCCGGTCGGCAACGACACCGCCAACCGGCTGATGGAAAAGCTGATCCCGCGCGTCGAGAGCCTGAAGGTCGGACCGTCGACGGACTCGGCCGCCGATTTCGGCCCGCTGGTCACCGCCCAAGCGCTGGAGCGCGTCAAGGGTTACGTCGATACCGGTGTCAAGGAAGGCGCCAAGCTCGTCGTCGACGGCCGCGGCTTCAAGATGCAGGGCTATGAGGACGGCTACTATATGGGCGGTTGCCTGTTCGACAACGTGACGGCGGACATGCGCATCTACAAGGAAGAGATCTTTGGACCGGTGCTCTCGGTGGTGCGCGCACCGACCTATGAGAACGCCATCAAGCTCGCCAACGATCACGAGATGGGCAATGGCGTCGCCATCTTCACCCGCGACGGCGACGCGGCGCGCGACTTCGCTAGCCGTGTTCAGGTCGGCATGGTCGGCGTCAACGTGCCGATCCCGGTGCCGATCGCCTACTACACTTTCGGCGGCTGGAAGGCGTCTTCCTTCGGCGACCTGAACCAGCACGGCCCGGACGCGTTCCGCTTCTATACCAAGACCAAGACGGTGACCTCGCGCTGGCCGTCCGGCATCAAGGATGGCGCCGAATTCGTCATCCCGACGATGAACTGACCGGACGTTTTCTTCGTCTGCGCGTCCTCGCTCCGGGCGCGCGGGCATGCATCAAGGATGGCGCCGAGTTCGCCATCCGGACGATGAACTGATCGGACGAGAAGACGCGATTTTTACTCAAGGCCTAAGTCCCCGGACTTAGGCCTTTTGTTTTTGCAAACGCTAATGTGATGGAACCGGCGGGGGCTCGCGGGACTTAGGGCTGCAATCCTGCCGTGGAGGAGGCGCGGCAGACAACCAGGGCGCCGCACGGCGGGCCGGTGGCATTGCATCGTCCGGCGCAAGGAGGTGTCAGATGACACGACGACTTACAGTGACACTGTTCGTTGCGGCGATAGCGATGTGCACCGGCGCTGCTCAGGCAAATGCGGCCGGGCAATGCGCGGCACGCGCCGATATCGTGAAAGCGCTCGGTGAGAACTTCCACGAAAGCGAAGCCGGGCGCGGCCTGATCAATCCCAATGTGGTCCTCGAAGTGTTCGTTTCCGATCAAGGCAGCTGGACGGTTCTGGCTTCCGACACGAAGGGCCAGAGTTGCATCCTGTCGGTCGGCGAGGGCTGGGACAGCCCAACCATCAAGGCGGCCTTGCCGGGCGCTTGAACTATTTCTGCAGTTAGCGCGTCGCGGCCACCTCGGCATGGCCGCGCAGCAGAGCCATCAGTTTCTTGGCGTCCTGGACGGCGCCTTCCTCGTCGCCGTCCAGGATCGAGCGGATCAACGCGACATGGTGCTCGGCGGATTCCGCCAGCCCGGTGTCCGCCTTGTAGCGGAACCAGAAGCGGCGGCTGTGGGTCTGCAGGGGGGCGGCCAGCCGGGCGGCGAACGGGTTGTCGGCGGCCAGCGCCAGCGCCTCGTCGAGCGCCTTGTCGGCCTGGATGAAGGCGAGCACATTGCCTGATATCACTGCTTTTTGCATGGCGAGCGCCGCCTCGTGGAACAGGTCGGCAGCCTCGCGGGTGACGAAACGGGCGGCTGATCGTGCGAGCACCACCTCGACGCCGCGCCGGGCATCGAGCACACGCAGCCAGTCGCCGGGATGCAGCGGCGCGATCGCGATGCCGGCGCGGGGCCTGACGTCAAGCAGCCCTTCCCAGGCCAGCCGCTGGATCGCCTCGCGCACCGGCGTGCGGCCGAGCGCCAGCCGCTCGATCAAGGAACCCTCGGTGACAAAACTCGCCGGGGCCAGTTCGAGCGTGACGACCATGTGCTCAAGGACACGGTAAGCCTTGGTCGCCGCGGGCTCGGACAGGGTGGTTGCTTCCATGGATATCAAAGCCGGTCTCCTGATATATCTAGAATATATCATAACGGATTCTGCATTGACAGCGGCTTTCCTAACAGATATACGACTGATATATCAGATGGAGAAATAGCCATGTGGACCGGAGTTTTCCCCGCCGTCACGACCAAATTCACCGCCGACGACCGGCTCGACCACGCCGAAATGGAGCGTTGCTTCAGCTTGCAGATGGAGGCCGGCTGCGACGGCATCATCGTCTGCGGCTCGCTCGGCGAAGGGCCGATGCTGTCGCCTGACGAGAAGATCGAGGTGCTGAAGACCGCGCAGAAGATCGCAGGCAAGAAGCCGGTGCTGCTGACCGTCAACGAGGCCGGCACCCGCGAGGCGACCAGCATCGCCAGGCGCGCCGCCAAGGAAGGCGCCAACGGACTGATGGTGGTGCCGAGTCCGATTTACCACACCAACGCGGAAGAGACGGTGGCGGCCCTGCGCGCCGTGGCCGAGGCCGGCGACCTGCCGGTCATGATCTATTCCAACCGGCTTGCCTACCGCGTCGACGTCACCGTCGACCAGATGGAGGAGCTGGCATCGGACAAGCGCTTCGTTGCCATCAAGGAATCTTCCGACGACATCCGCCGCTCGACCGAGATCATCAACCGCCTGGGCAGCCGCTACGACCTGTTCACCGGTGTCGACAACCTCGCCTTCGAGGCACTGTCCGTCGGTGCCATCGGCTGGGTGGCCGGCCTGGTCACCGCTTTCCCGCGCGAGACCGTCGCCATCTACCAGCTGATGAAGCACGGCCGCCGCGAAGAGGCGCTCGCCATCTACCGCTGGTTCCGGCCGCTGCTCGACCTCGATGTCTCGACCTATCTGGTGCAGAACATCAAGCTTGCCGAAGTGTTCGCCATCAACACCAACGATCGCGTCCGCATGCCCCGCATGCCGCTGTCGGGCGAACGCCGCAAGACCGTCGAGAAGATCGTCAAGGATGCGCTGGCGGTACGGCCGACACTGCCACAGTTCTAAGGAGAAGGTGCCGGCAGCCAGGTGAAGGGCAGCGCCCACGTGACAGGAAGTACCAAATCGACAGAAGCGGGGCCCCGCCCCGCCCTTCGGGCGCCTTCTAACCGTGAACGGGGAGAAGGGAAAGACATTGCCATCGTCGGTGGCGGCATCATCGGCATTTGCGCGGCTGCCTTCCTCGCCGAGGCCGGGCTGGATGTCACGGTCTTCGATCGCACCGGCATCTGCGAGGAGACGAGCTCAGGCAATGCCGCCGCCTTTGCTTTTTCCGACGTGCTGCCGCTGGCGCACAAGGGCATGATCAGGCAGCTGCCGAAATGGCTGGCCGATCCACTCGGCCCGCTCAGCATCCCGCCCGCCTATCTGCCCAAGCTGCTGCCCTGGCTGATCCGGTTCTGGCGCGCCAGCGCGCCGGGGAAATACGAGGCGAGCCTGATGGCCCAGGCCGGCATGATGAAGCTTGCCGAGGCCGAATGGATGGATCTGCTCGATCGGTCCGGCACGCGGCCGATGCTGCGCGAGGGCGGTTCGCTCGAGCTCTACGAAAGCGAAGCCGAGTTCCGCGCCTCACTGTCGGGCTGGGCGGCGCGCGAGCGCTTCGGCATCGGCTTCCGCCATGTCGAGGGCGAGAACCTCGCGGGCTTGCAGCCTGGGTTGTCACCGCGCTTCGTCAAGGGCACCTTCGTGCCGGGATGGAAGGCGGTCGCCGATCCAAAACTGCTCGGCAAGGCGGTGTGGGCTTACGCGCAATCCAAAGGCGCCCGCTTCGAGATGGCCCGCATCGACCGCGTCGCCGCGAATCAGGATGGTGCGACACTGACGCTGGCCGATGGCTCGACAAGACAAGCCAGGCGCATCGTCATTGCCGCGGGCGCCTGGTCGCACCTGCTGGCGCGGCAACTCGGCGATCGCATTCCGCTGGAGACCGAGCGCGGCTACAACACGACGCTGCCGACGAGCGCTTTCGACGTGACGCGGCAGCTGATCTTTTCCGGTCATGGCTTCGTCATCACCCCGCTCGAAACGGGCCTGCGCGTCGGGGGTGCCGTGGAACTCGGCGGCATCGAGCGGCCACCCAATTTCAACAGGTCGAAAGCGCTCCTGCAGAAGGCGCAGAAATTCCTTCCGGGGCTCGATCCCTCGGGCGGACGCGAATGGATGGGGTTCCGGCCATCGCTGCCGGATTCGGTGCCCGTCATCGGCAGGGCGACGCGAAGCCGGTCGGTGATCTACGCCTTCGGTCACGGCCATCTCGGCCTGACCCAGGCCGCGGCAACCGGGCGGTTGATCAGGGAATTCGTTCTGGGGCAGACTTCGTCCGTTGATCTGGCCCCCTTCAGCCCACAACGGTTTTGATCTTGAGGAGCGACATGGCCAAGAAATCCTTCTTCTGCATCGACGGCCACACCTGCGGCAACCCGGTGCGACTGGTCGCCGGCGGCGGGCCGCTGCTGCAGGGCTCGACGATGATGGAACGGCGCGCGCATTTCCTCGCCGAATATGACTGGATCCGCACCGGCCTGATGTTCGAGCCGCGGGGCCATGACGTGATGTCCGGCTCGATCCTCTATCCGCCGACACGCGAGGATTGCGACATCGCCATCCTGTTCATCGAGACGTCCGGTTGCCTGCCCATGTGCGGCCACGGCACCATCGGCACGGTGACGATGGCCATCGAGCACGGCTTGATCAAGCCGAAGACGCCGGGTGTGCTCAGGCTCGACACGCCGGCCGGCCTGGTCATCGCCGAATACAAGCAGGTTGGCGAGTATGTCGAGGAGGTGCGCATCACCAATGTGTCGTCCTTCCTCCATGCCGAAGGGCTGACAGTCGAATGTCCAGGGCTGGGTGAAATAACCGTCGATGTCGCCTATGGCGGCAATTTCTATGCCATCGTCGAACCGCAGGCGAACTATCGCGACATGGCCGACCATTCCGCCAGCGACTTCATCGCCTGGAGCCCGGTGGTGCGGCAGCGGCTCAACGAGAAGTATTCCTTCGTGCATCCGGAGAACCCCGGCATCGCCGGGTTGTCGCACATGCTGTGGACCGGCAAGCCGACGGTCGAGGGCGCCGATGCCCGCAATGCCGTTTTCTACGGCGACAAGGCGATCGATCGCTCGCCCTGCGGCACCGGCACATCGGCGCGCATGGCGCAGCTTCATGCCAAGGGTAAGCTCAAGGCCGGCGACGCCTTCGTCCATGAATCGATCATCGGCTCGCTGTTCAAGGGCAAGGTCGAAAAAGAGGTCACCGTGGCTGGCAAGCCGGCGATCATCCCCTCGATCGGCGGCTGGGCGCGCATGACCGGACTGAACACCATCTTCATCGACGACCGCGACCCGTTCGCGCATGGTTTCGTGGTCAAGTAGGAGAATCCTGACCTTGCGGAAAGGAGTGTGACGAAAAAACGAACCATGTCAGGAACGCAACGATTCTTCTCATCACCTAATCTTGACGGTGATTTCTTCGAAACGGAGCGCATGATGCGGCGCAATCGTCAAAGACATTGCGTTATGCCAATGATAGGGTCCGCGATAGTCCAGGGGCTGGGTGCGAAAAACGAGCGATCGGGAAGACGTGACTTGGAACCACGCGGAGCGGTCAAAAAAATCACGTTGCAATCCGGGCTCGAAACTTTACGACTAGGGGAAATACGAAAAGGAATGCGTCTGCATGGGCGACATTCCAGGGGAGCCATGTACACATGCAGTATTTTGTCCAGCAGCTTATCAATGGGCTGACGCTGGGATCGATCTATGGGCTGATCGCAATCGGCTACACGATGGTCTACGGCATCATCGGCATGATCAATTTCGCCCATGGCGATATCTTCATGGTGGGCGCCTTCACGGCACTGATCGTCTTCCTCATCCTCGGCGCGCTGTTTTATTCGGTGCCCGTGGTCATCGCGCTGCTGGTGATGATGATCGTGGCGATGCTGCTCACCAGCCTCTACAACTGGACGATCGAGAAGGTGGCCTACCGGCCGCTGCGCGGTTCGTTCCGGCTGGCCCCGCTGATCACCGCCATCGGCATGTCGATCGCGCTGTCGAACTTCGTCCAGGTGACGCAAGGCCCGCGCAACAAGCCGATCCCGCCGATGGTCAGCCAGGTCTACAACATCAACGGCGTCAGCGTGTCGCTGAAGCAGATCATCATCGTCATCGTCACCGCTTTGCTGCTGGCGCTGTTCTGGTACCTGGTCAACAAGACCTCGCTCGGCCGGGCGCAACGCGCCTGCGAGCAGGACCGCAAGATGGCCGCACTGCTCGGCATCGACGTCGATCGCACCATCTCGATCACCTTCATCATGGGCGCAGCCCTTGCCGCCGTCGCCGGCACGCTGTTCCTGATGTATTACGGCGTCATCGCCTTTTCGGACGGCTTTACGCCCGGGGTAAAAGCTTTCACGGCGGCGGTTCTTGGCGGCATCGGCTCATTGCCAGGTGCCGTGCTGGGCGGCCTCCTCATCGGCTTCATCGAGAGCATGTGGTCGGCCTATTTCTCGATCGACTACAAGGACGTCGCCGCCTTCTCGATCCTGGCGATCGTGCTGATCTTCCTGCCTTCCGGCATCTTGGGCCGGCCAGAAGTCGAAAAGGTCTGAGACAATGGCCGTGACCGTATCTCCAGAGCGCGACCTCGTCGCCAGCCCCATGCAGCGCGCGCTGCGCGAGGCCTTCTATGCCGGCGCGATAGCGCTTGGTCTGTTCGTGCTGTTCATCGGCCTCAGGACCGACCAGAACATTTCCAACGAACTGGTCGTGGTGCAGCGCTGGGGCCTGCTTGCCGCGGTGGTGATCGCCACGGCCGTCGGGCGTTTCCTCTATGTCGCCTACGGCCAGCCCTTCATGGCTAACCAGAAGATCGCCGATGTCGCCACCGGGCTCATGCCGGCAAGTGTGGCATCCCGCTTCTTCACCCTGCCGACCTTCATCGGAGCGGTCGTCGCCATGGTGCTGCTGTTCGTGTTCAACAGCTCTCTCGCCGGATGGGTTGGGGCAGAACCGGCCGGCTATCTGCAATTCCTGCGTGCCCTGACGGTCATCTATGTGCTGGCCTGCGTGATCTATTACTTCCGCGCCTTCATCCATGCCAACTTCACCAAATTGGGCATCTCGGCATTGGTGCTGTACCCGATCCTCGTCGTCGCGGTGCTGTCACTCAACGCCTGGTCGGTCGCCACCGGGTTGCAGGGTTCGTTGAAATGGGTCGATAATTTCGGCATCCAGATCTTGATCTATGTGATGCTGGCCTGGGGACTGAACATCGTCGTCGGCCTCGCCGGTCTGCTCGATCTCGGCTACGTCGCTTTTTATGCGCTTGGCGCCTATTCCTATGCGCTTCTCGCCACGCATTTCGGCCTCTCGTTCTGGATACTGTTGCCCGCCGCGGGCGCCATGGCCGCGCTCTGGGGGGTGCTGCTCGGTTTTCCCGTGCTGCGCCTGCGCGGCGACTACCTGGCGATCGTGACGCTCGCCTTCGGCGAGATTATCCGCCTCGTGCTGATCAACTGGCGCGAGGTCACCAATGGGTCGGCAGGCATCTCCGGCATTCCCAAGGTCAGCTTCTTCGGCTTGATGTCGTTCAACGTGTCGGACCCGAATTACATCGCCAAGGTGCTGAACATCGCCACGTCCAGCGCCTACTACAAGATCTTCCTCTACTACCTGATCCTTGGGCTTTGCCTGCTAACCGCCTTCGTCACCATCCGGCTGCGGCGCCTGCCGGTCGGCCGCGCCTGGGAAGCCTTGCGTGAGGACGAGATCGCCTGCCGCTCGCTCGGTATCAACACCACCACCACCAAGCTGACGGCCTTTGCCACCGGCGCCATGTTCGGCGGCTTCGCCGGTTCCTTCTTCGCCGCGCGGCAAGGTTTCGTCAGCCCCGAATCCTTCGTCTTCCTGGAATCGGCCATTATCCTCGCCATCGTCGTGCTCGGCGGCATGGGCTCGCTGGTCGGCATCGCCGTCGCCGCGATGGTGATGATCGGCGGCACCGAGGCGCTGCGCGAACTCGACTTCCTCAAGCAGGTCTTCGGGCCCGATTTCACACCGGAACTCTACCGCATGCTTCTGTTCGGCATGGCCATGGTCATCGTCATGCTGTGGAAGCCCCGCGGCTTCGTCGGCAGCCGTGAACCGACAGCTTTCCTCAAGGAACGAAGAGCTGTCTCAGGCTCCTTCACCAAGGAGGGCCACGGCTGATGAATGCAACCACGCAAATGAACGATGCCATCCTGCAGGTCGATCACCTGTCGATGAAGTTCGGCGGCCTGGTCGCCATCGGCGACCTGTCCTTCACCGCCAGGCGCGGCGAAATCACCGCGCTGATCGGCCCCAACGGCGCCGGCAAGACCACCGTGTTCAACTGCATCACCGGCTTTTACAAACCGTCGGAGGGCATGATCACGCTCAACCGGGCCGATGGTTCCAGCTACTTGCTGGAACGGCTGCCCAACCATGAGATCCCGGCGCGCGCCAAGGTGGCGCGGACCTTCCAGAACATCCGCCTGTTCTCGGGGATGACGCTGCTGGAGAACCTGCTCGTCGCCCAGCATAACAAGCTGATGAAGGCTTCGGGCTACACGATCCTGGGCCTGTTCGGCTTCAGCGGCTACCGCAAGGCCTCGGCCGAATCGGTGGAGCTTGCCAAGCACTGGCTGGAAAAGGCCGATCTCGTCGATCGCGCCGACGATCCGGCCGGCGACTTGCCCTACGGCGCGCAGCGGCGGCTCGAGATCGCGCGCGCCATGTGCACCGGTCCGGAGCTTCTGTGCCTCGACGAACCGGCGGCCGGCCTCAACCCGAAGGAATCGGCGGCGCTGAACGAACTGCTGATAGACATCAAGCACACGACCGGCACCTCGATCTTGCTGATCGAGCACGACATGTCGGTGGTCATGCAGATTTCCGACCACGTCGTGGTGCTCGAATATGGCCGCAAGATTTCCGACGGCAATCCGCAGTCGGTGCGCACCGACCCGCGTGTCATCGCCGCCTATCTCGGCGTCGACGACGAGGAGGTCGAGACCGCGCTCACCGAAGTCGGTGACGAGGACGTCATCGAACAGCTCGATATCGGTCCCGATTCGACGCATGGCCCGGGGACGTCGTCGTCGTATCTTGCCGGGCCGGTGAGCGACACCGTCGGCCATAGCGAGGGCGAGCGGGTGACCGTGTCGAAGGGCGCTTCGAAGGCAGCGCAGGTCGACGCCCGCGCCGCCACCGTGGCAAGCAGGCCTGTCGCACCGGCGCCAGCCAAGTCCGCGCCGAAGAAAGCGGCACCAAGGAAAACGGCCGCCAAGGCGCCTGCCGCGAAGGCCGAAGGCGTTTCGAACCGGCTCGCTGCCCCCCGTGGCGGCAAGGCCGACAATCTGACGCGCATCAAGGGCATCGGGACGGTCAACGAGAAGAAGCTCAACGAACACGGCATCTTCCACTTCGACCAGATCGGCGCCTGGAAGAAGGCCGATGTCGAGGCGGTCGAGGCCTATCTCGCCTTTGACGGACGCATCGCGCGCGAGGAATGGGTCAAGCAGGCGAAGCTGCTCGGTCAGGGCAAGGATACGCAATTCTCGCGCCGCGTCGATGCGGGCAAGGTGGCGACAAGTCATGCTTCCGGCAAGGCCGCGGGCACAGGCAAGCCCGTTCAGGGCAAGCGTGGAGGGGGCAAGTGATGGCCACGACAACGCTGCTCGATATCAAGGGCGTGGAGACCTATTACGGCAACATCCGCGCGCTGAACGGTGTCAACGTCACCGTCAAGCAGGGTGAAATCGTGGCGCTGATCGGCGCCAACGGCGCCGGCAAGTCGACGCTGATGATGACCATCTTCGGGGCTCCGCGGGCCCGCACGGGCACCATCACCTTCGCCGGAGCCGATATTACCCAGTTGCCGACGCACGAAATCGCACGCATGCGCATCGCACAGTCACCCGAGGGCCGTCGCATCTTCCCGCGCATGACGGTGATGGAAAACCTGCAGATGGGCGCCAGCCTCGATAACCTCAAATACTATGGCGAGGACGTCGAGAAGGTGTTCACGCTGTTCCCCAGACTGAAGGAGCGCATCGCCCAGCGTGGCGGGACCTTGTCGGGCGGCGAACAGCAGATGCTGTCAATCGGACGCGCACTGATGGCGCGGCCGAAACTGCTTCTGCTCGACGAGCCGTCGCTGGGTCTGGCGCCGCTGATCGTCAAGCAGATCTTCGATGCCATCCGCGAATTGAACCGCACCCAAGGGCTGACCGTGTTCCTGGTCGAGCAGAACGCGTTCGGCGCGCTCAAGCTCGCCACGCGCGGCTATGTCATGGTCAACGGCAATGTGACGATGAGCGGCACCGGCAAGGAACTGCTCGCCAATCCGGAAGTGCGCGCCGCCTATCTCGAAGGCGGACATCACTGAGTTCAGGAGACTTCCCATGCAAGGCATTCTCTACGAGGAACCGTCGATCTGGCAGTTCTTCTTCGTCACCTGCCTGCTCGGCGGCTGGGCGGCCTGGATGACCGGCAAGGCCAGTGCCCAGACATGGCGCAGCTTCATCCAGCTGTTCGCCTATATGCTCGGCCTCGGCATCGGTATCCGTTTCATCCATCATGCGCTGTTCGACGGCACGATGTTCTCGCTGCATTACTATATCGTCGATACCATCGTGCTGATGATACTGGGCTTCGTCGGCTATCAATACACACGAACCAACCAGATGGTCACACAGTATAATTGGCTCTATGAAAGAGCTTCCATCTTGAGCTGGAAACCGAAAGGTTGACGTCCATCATTAACGCCGCGTCAGGGATGAATCGGCGTGACAAGTGCCTGAAAATCGGCAAACTATGCTTTCTGCGATAAGGGTGGGCATCGCATGAAAGCTTCATCCACGCCCACTCCGTTAATGGGAGCGTTTAAATGAAAAAGTCACTTTTGTCCGCCGTAGCCCTGACCGCGCTCGTCGCGTTCGGCGGCAACGCGTGGGCTGATGTAATGTTCGCGGTCGCCGGGCCGATCACCGGTCCGAACGCGGCCTTCGGCGCACAGCTGCAGAAGGGCGCCGAAGCGGCGGTCGCCGATATCAACGCCAAGGGCGGCATCAATGGCGAGCAGATCAAGCTCGAAGTCGGCGACGACGTCTCCGATCCGAAGCAGGGCATCTCGGTCGCCAACAAGTTCGTCGGCGACGGCGTCAAGTTTGTGATCGGCCACTTCAACTCGGGCGTGTCGATCCCGGCCTCGGAAGTCTACGCTGAAAACAACATCGTCGAAATCACGCCGGCCGCAACCAACCCGAAATTCACCGAGCGCGGCCTGTGGAATGTGTTCCGTACCTGCGGACGCGACGACCAGCAGGGCAGCATCGCCGGCGCCTATATCGCGGCGAACTTCAAGGATGCCAAGGTTGCCGTGATCCATGACAAGACCCCTTACGGCCAGGGCCTCGCGGACGAAACCAAGAAGGCGATGAACGCCGCGGGCGTCAAGGAAGTGATGTATGAAGGCGTCAATGTCGGCGACAAGGACTTCTCGGCGCTGATCGCCAAGATGAAGGAAGCCGGCGTCACCTTGATCTACTGGGGAGGCCTGCACACCGAAGCCGGCCTGATCATCCGTCAATCGGCGGACCAGGGCCTCAAGGCCCCGATGATGTCGGGTGACGGCATTGTGACGGACGAACTCGCCGCCATCGCGGGCGACGCTGTCGCCGGCACGCTCAACACGTTCGGCCCCGACCCGCGTCTGATCCCGGCCAATAAGGAACTCGTCGAGAAGTTCCGCGCGCAGGGTTTCGAGCCGGAAGCCTACACGCTCTACGCCTATGCCGCCGTGCAGGTGGTCGCCGAGGCAGCCGCTGCCGCCAAGACGAACGATCCGCAGGCCGTCGCCAAGGCAATGCATGAAAACGGGCCGTTCCCCTCCGTTCTGGGCGATCTCGCCTATGACGCCAAGGGCGATCCGAAGCTGCCAGGCTACATCATGTACGAATGGAAGAAGAAGGACGACGGGAAGTATTCCTGGTTCCCGAAGTCGTAATTCATTCGGATCCGAAACCAACGATGCCCGGCGCCTCGCGCCGGGCATTTTCTTTGACGCGCCGGCAACGGTGACATCCCCGTCGGTTCTCCTTGGTTGGGAACATCGCATCCAGGATCGAAATTGTCGCCATTGTTCCGTCCGTTCGAACGAATGCGTGCGAGTGTTGGCCGGATAATTGATTTAAATCGGTTTAAGCCGGCGTCGATTTTGTTTGCACTGCAGCATTTTCACGTTAATCATTGCCTCGATTTCCCGTCCCTTCCGCTGCTGGAGCCCAGGCCTTGGCCATCACGAAGATCCTCGTCGCCAACCGGTCAGAAATCGCCATCCGCGTCTTTCGCGCGGCCAATGAGTTGGGCCTCAAAACCGTGGCGATCTGGGCCGAGGAGGACAAATATTCGCTGCACCGCTTCAAGGCCGATGAAAGTTACCAGGTCGGGCGCGGACCGCACCTCAGCAAGGACATGGGGCCGATCGAGAGCTATCTGTCGATCGAGGAGGTGATCCGCGTCGCCAGGCTTTCGGGCGCCGATGCCATCCACCCCGGCTACGGGCTGCTGTCGGAAAGCCCCGAATTCGCTGAGGCCTGCGCGCAAGCAGGCATCACCTTCATCGGACCGAAGCCCGACACGATGCGCCGGCTGGGCAACAAGGTCGCCGCACGCAATCTCGCCATCGAGGTCGGCGTGCCGGTGGTGCCGGCCACCGATCCGTTGCCGGACGATTTGGAGGCGGTCAAGGAACTCGCCAAGACGGTCGGCTATCCGGTCATGCTGAAGGCTTCGTGGGGTGGCGGTGGCCGTGGTATGCGCGCCATCCGTTCCGAGGCCGATCTCGCTCGCGAGGTCATGGAAGGCAAGCGCGAGGCGAAAGCCGCCTTCGGCAAGGACGAGGTCTATCTCGAAAAGCTGATCGAGCGCGCTCGCCATGTCGAAGTGCAAGTGCTTGGCGACACACACGGCAATGCCGTGCACCTGTTCGAGCGCGACTGCTCGATCCAGCGCCGCAACCAGAAGGTCGTCGAGCGCGCGCCGGCGCCCTATCTCAGCGAGGACCTGCGCCAGGAGCTTTGCGGCTACGCGCTGAAAATCGCGCGCGAGACCAGCTATATCGGCGCCGGCACCGTCGAATTCCTGCAGGACGCCGATACCGGCAAATTCTACTTCATCGAGGTCAATCCGCGCATCCAGGTCGAGCACACCGTCACCGAGATGGTGACCGGCATCGACATCGTGAAGGCGCAGATCCATATCCTCGACGGCTTCGCCATCGGCACGCCGGAATCGGGCGTACCGGCGCAGAGGGACATCCGGCTGAACGGCCATGCCTTGCAGTGCCGCATCACCACCGAAGACCCCGAACACAATTTCATTCCGGACTACGGCCGCATCACCGCCTATCGCGGCGCCACCGGCTTCGGCATCCGCCTCGACGGCGGCACGGCCTATTCCGGCGCGGTCATCACCCGCTTCTACGATCCGCTGCTGGAGAAGGTCACGGCCTGGGCGCCGACGCCGGCAGAGACGATCGCCCGCATGAACCGCGCCTTGCGCGAGTTCCGCATCCGCGGCGTCGCCACCAACCTCACTTTCCTCGAAGCGATCATCAATCATCCGAGCTTCGCCGACAATTCCTATACGACGAGGTTCATCGACACGACGCCGGAGCTGTTCCAGCAGGTCAAGCGCCAGGACCGCGCCACCAAGCTGCTCAACTATCTGGCCGACGTCAGCGTCAACGGTCATCCCGAGACGCGCGGGCGGCCGACGCCAAAGGCCGACGCGGCGCCGCCCGTGGTGCCCTATCTCAACGGCAATGTGCCGAGCGGCAGCAAGCAGAAGCTCGACGTGCTCGGGCCGGAGAAGTTCGCCGCCTGGATGCGTGAGCAGAAGGAAGTGCTGGTCACCGACACGACGATGCGCGACGGCCACCAGTCGCTGCTCGCCACCCGCGTGCGCACGCATGACATTGCCGGGATCGCCGGCACCTATGCGCGCGCCCTGCCGCAGCTTTTCTCGCTCGAATGCTGGGGCGGCGCCACTTTCGACGTCGCCATGCGCTTCCTCACCGAGGATCCGTGGGAGCGGCTGTCGCTGGTGCGGGAAGCAGCCCCCAACCTGTTGCTGCAGATGCTGCTGCGCGGCGCCAACGGCGTCGGCTACACCAATTACCCCGACAATGTCGTGCAGCATTTCGTCAAACAGGCGGCAAGCGGCGGCATCGACCTCTTCCGCGTCTTCGACTGCTTGAACTGGGTCGAGAACATGCGCGTCGCCATGGACGCCGTGGGCGCCGAGGGCAAGCTGATCGAAGCGGCGATGTGCTATACCGGCGACATCCTCGATCCCGCGCGGGCCAAGTACGACCTCAAATATTATGTTGGGCTCGCCAGCGAATTGCAGGCAGCCGGCGCCCATATCATCGCGGTCAAGGACATGGCCGGCCTGTTGAAGCCGAGTGCCGCCCGCGTGCTGTTCAAGGCGCTGCGCGAGGCGACCGACCTGCCGATCCATTTTCACACCCACGACACATCGGGTCTGTCGGCGGCAACCGTGCTGGCGGCGGTGGAAAGCGGCGTCGACGCTATCGACGCGGCGATGGACGCCTTCTCCGGCAATACGTCGCAGCCTTGTCTCGGTTCGATCGTGGAAGCACTGAAGGGCACAGAACGTGATCCGGGCCTCGACCCGCAATGGATCCGCAAGATCTCGTTCTACTGGGAAGCCGTTCGCAACCAATATGCTGCCTTCGAGAGCGACCTGAAAGGTCCGGCTTCCGAGGTCTACCTGCACGAAATGCCGGGCGGGCAGTTCACCAATTTGAAGGAACAGGCCCGTTCGCTGGGGCTGGAGACACGCTGGCACGAAGTGGCGCAGACCTATCACGACGTCAATCTGATGTTCGGCGACATCGTCAAGGTGACGCCGTCCTCGAAGGTCGTCGGCGACATGGCGCTGATGATGGTGAGCCAGGACCTGACCGTTGCCGATGTCGAGAACCCGGCCCGCGACATCGCCTTCCCGGACTCGGTCGTCTCGATGCTGCGCGGCGACCTCGGCCAGTCCCCGGGCGGTTGGCCGCGGGTGCTGCAGAAGAAGGCACTGAAAGGCGACAAGCCGATCACGGCGCGGCCTGGTTCGTTGCTGAAGCCGGCCGACCTCGAGAAGAGCCGCAAGGAGATCGAGGACAAGCTCGAGCGCAAGCTGTCGGAATACGAGTTCGCCTCGTGGCTGATGTATCCGAAAGTGTTTTCCGACTTCGTCGCCGCGCAGGAAACCTACGGCCCGGTCAGCGTTCTGCCGACGCCGACCTATTTCTATGGCATGAAATCGGAAGACGAGATCTTCGTCGATATCGAAAGGGGCAAGACCTTGGTCGTGCGCTGCCAGGCGTTCGGCGATGTCGATGAGAAGGGCATGGTCACCGTGTTCTTCGAGCTCAACGGCCAGCCGCGGCGTGTGAAGGTGCCCGACCGTGCGCATGGTGCCTCGGCAGCCAAGGCGCGCCGCAAGGCGGAGCCCGGCAACGAGGCGCATGTCGGGGCGCCGATGCCGGGTGTGGTTTCGGCGCTTGCGGTCGCCGCCGGCCAAGCGGTCAAGGCCGGCGACGTGCTGCTCTCCATCGAAGCGATGAAGATGGAGACGGCGTTGCACGCCGAGCGCGACGGTACGGTTGCCGAGGTGCTGGTCAAGGCCGGCGACCAGATCGATGCGAAGGATCTGCTGATCGCGTTCAACTGAGAGCTCGCAAGGAACGAGCAGGCTGTCGGCTTCTGGCGGCAGGCTTGGCGAGCTGTTCGATAACGGCTTGACCCGCCGGCCTGGGTCGGGCATCGAACCGCTGAAATTCGCTGCGGCACGTTCCCCGAGTCGCGGCGCGGAACCGATTTTGGAGAAAACATGGCCGACGATATCACCGAGACCAGCCAGACTGTTGCCGCCGGCCAGCTGCGTGCCTTGATCGAACGCATCGAGCGGCTCGAGGAAGAAAAGAAGACGATTTCCGACGACATCAAGGAAGTTTTCGCCGAGGCCAAGGGGACCGGCTTCGACACCAAGGCAATCCGCACCATCATCCGGTTGCGCAAGAAGGACCAGGCCGAGCGCCAGGAGGAGGATGCCATCCTCGATCTGTACATGGCCGCGCTCGGCATGGTCTAAGAGCCTGTTTGGAAATTCTACTCTGGCGGCCATCTGATGGCGTTTTCTGCGCTTCCGTTGCTCACGGACCAATGTCCGCTGCGCTACGGCTCTCGAAACCACCATCACATGACTCACCAGAGCGAATTTCGAAACAGCCTCTAGCCAAGGCTCAGCAACGGTCTTAACCCGGGTGATGCTGGAGCGGCATCTAACCATGTGCGAATTCGACTTCGGCGGCCGTCGCGCCTCGGAATTCCGCCATCGCGGCTTCTGGTCGCTGTTTGCCGAACGGCATCCGGAAGAAAAGGCCCGGCGGGCGCGGCGCGGACCCTGGTTCTGGCAGCGCGGGCTGCCCGACTTCGCACTGGTTCTTTCCATGTATGTCGCGCCGGCGCAGAACCATGTCGGCGTCTTCTTCGGCCGCAACGAGAAGTTCGGCGCCACGCAAAGCTGGTCGCGGCTGGAGCCGTTCCGGCCGGCGATCGAAGACAGGCTGAAACTCAGGCCGGAACAAAGCTGCGAAGGCCTCGGCATCAATTCGATGTGGCGGGTCAATTGCTTTCCCGAGGACAACTGGCCTGCCATGACCGACTGGCTGGTCACGGAATGCTCACGGGTCGAGCGCGCCGTAACCGAAGTGCTTGGGCAGGGTAAGTGATCGCGGATTTCTTCCGCTCGCGTTGGCTTGGCGAGGTGCCGGTCGACCGGCTGTTCTGGCGTGACATGATGCTTGTCGGGACCGTGATCAATTGCGTCGTCTGCTGCGGCGCTGATCCTGCTTGGGCTGAGGATGCCGCTCGGTCTTGTCCTGGCGGTGCATTTTGGACCGGTGCCCTACAACGTCTTCCTGATTTTGGCGGTCTGGCGCACGGCTGAGAAGGCCGGCGGTGCCAGGGCTTCGCTCTTCATGCTGGGATCAGCGCTCTGGCTGATCGCCACGATCGTCGTCTGACGAGGCGACCCGTACGAAAAGGGCGGCCAGAGCCGCCCTTCGCGAGAAATGATGACGCCTGTTCAGGCCGCGGGCTCGAATTTCAGCGCCACGCCATTGATGCAGTAGCGCAGGCCGGTCGGCGGCGGGCCGTCCTCGAAGACATGGCCGAGATGGCTGCCGCAACGAGAGCAGTGGCATTCGGTACGGACCATGCCGTAGCTGCGGTCGACCGTGTTCTCGACCGAGCCCGGAACGGGATCGTTGAAGCTCGGCCAGCCGGTGCCGCTCTCGAACTTCAGCGTGGATTGGAACAGCGGCTGGTCGCAGCCAACGCAGGAAAAAGTGCCGGCACGCTTCTCATAGAGCAGGGCGCAGCTCCCCGGCCGCTCGGTGCCATGGTTGCGCATGACCGCGTACTGCTCCGGCGTCAGCCGGGCGCGCCATTCGGCGTCGGTGCGGGTTACGGGGTAGGTATGGGTGTCCATTTGATCTCCTCAGCCTTGGCGGCTCGTTCTTGGTTGCAACCGGATATTCGCAACAAGATAGGCGTTTGTTACGGCATTTGCCCGCATTTTCGAGCGGACCACCTGGAATTCCTCAGGCGATCGCCGCGAGATAGCGCGTGACGGAGGCGGCCAGCGCCGTCTTCGCATCGCTGATGATGTTCTGGTTCCACCATGCGCCGTAGATGTCGTCGAAGGCGAACGGCGCAAGGGCTGCCGCGATGCGGTGTATGGCGGCAGCATTGAGCGGGATCTGGTTCGGATAGCTGTACATGAAGCTGACATGGCGGCGTGTCGGCGTCACCTGCAGGATGTCGCCGGTCAGCAGGGCATCGGCACCGTCGCGTTTCCAGTGCAGCACCTGGCCGCCGGCAAAGTGGCCGCCGCAGCGGATGAGTGTCAGCGACGGGTTGATGGCCAGCGTCTCGCCTTGCCAACTGACGATCGAGCGATGCGGCCGCATGATCCATTGCCGGTCGTCGGCATGGAGATAGATCGGCACGCCGCCAAACGCCTCGCTCCATTCGACCATCACCGAATAGTAATGGCAGTGCGAGATGGCGATCGCGGCAAGGCCGCCGCGGCGGTTGATCTCCGCCACCGCCTCGTCGCTTACCATCGAGATGCAGTCCCATAGCACATTGCCGTGCAGCGTTTGCGCCAGCAGCGCCCGCTGGCCGATGGCGAACCGCGGCTCGATGCCAAACGCGAGCACGCCGGCGTCGTCCTTCATCACCAGCCGATGCGCGGCGGCGAGTTGTTGCGGCGTGGTCCAGGCCTGGCCCTCCCAGCGCACATACTGCCGTTCGTCCTCGCAAATCGGGCAGTGTCGCGGTGGCGTTTCCGTCGCCGCGAACTGGACGCCGCACTGCAAGCAGAGGAAGCAGGTCATCTGATCTCCCGTGGTCCTTCAGTGCTTTCTTGAAAGCTGCTTCGTAGCACCTTCGAGCCCGGCCAGTGTCAGCGGAAACATGCGGCCGCCGAAGATGTCACGGATCATCGCGATCGAATGGGTAAAGCCCCAGTTCTTTTCGCTCTCGGGGTTAAGCCACACCGCGTTCGGCCATTGCTGCAGCAGCCGGCCGAGCCAAACGGTTCCGGCCTCGGGGTTCCAGTGTTCCACCGAGCCGCCGGGGTGGGCGATCTCGTATGGGCTCATCGAGGCATCGCCGACGACGATGACCTTATAGTCCGGACCATATTTGTGGAGGAGGTCGAAGGTCGGAATCACCTCGGCATGGCGGCGGCGATTGTCCTTCCACACGCCTTCGTAGATGCAGTTGTGGAAATAGAAATATTCGAGCTGGCGGAATTCGGCGCGGGCGGCCGAAAACAGTTCCTCGACGCTTTTGATATGGTCGTCCATCGAGCCGCCGACATCGAAGAACATCAGGAGCTTCACGGCATTGCGGCGCTCGGGACGCGTCTTGACGTCGAGATAGCCATGCTCGGCGGTGGCGTGGATGGTGCCGGGCAGGTCGAACTCCTCCTCAGCGCCTTCGCGCACCCAGCGGCGCAGCCGCTTCAGCGCGACCTTGATGTTGCGGGTGCCGAGTTCGATGGCATCGTCGAAATTCCTGAACTCGCGCTTGTCCCAGACCTTCACCGCGCGGCGGTTGCGGCTTTCATGCTGGCCGATGCGGACGCCTTCGGGGTTGTAGCCATAGGCGCCGAAGGGCGAGGTGCCGCCGGTGCCGATCCATTTCGAACCGCCCTGGTGGCGGCCTTTTTGTTCCTCCAGCCGCTGCTTCAGCGTCTCCATCAGCTTGTCGAAGCCGCCAAGCGCCTCGACCAGCTTTTTCTCCTCCTCGGTCAGGTGTTTCTCGGCGAGCCGGCGCAGCCATTCCTCGGGAATGTCGGCGACATTGACGGCATCCGGGCCACCCAGCGCCTCGATGCCCTTGAAGACATGCGCGAACACCTGGTCGAAGCGGTCGATATGGCGCTCGTCCTTCACCAGGGCGGCGCGAGCAAGATAGTAAAATCCCTCGACATCATAGTCGACCAGTCCGGCTTTCAGCCCTTCCAGCAGAGAGAGGTATTCCCTGAGCGAAACGGGAACACGCGCTGCCTTCAGTTCGAGGAAGAAGGGGATGAACATGGCCGGTTACAGCAAATCATACTCGATAAAGCCTGTCCTGCGCGCGACGCGGTCGTAGAGCTTGCGCGCGGTGGTGTTGGTCTCGTGCGTCATCCAATAGACGTTCTTCACGCCAATCTTGGCTGCCTCATCCTTGACGGCCTTGATCAGGGCGGCACCGATGCCCTTGCCGCGCACTTGCGGGTCGGCGAACAGGTCCTGCAGGTAGCAGTTGTTTTTTTCCGACCAGCCGGAGCGGTGGTAGAGATAATGGGTGAGGCCGACGGCCTTGCCGTCGAAGGTAGCGATAAAACCCTTCGGCTCGAACTCGCCCGCCGTGAACAGCCGCTTCCAGGTGACGGCGTAGACCTCTTCCGGCAGCGTGGTTTCGTAGAAGGTCAGATAGTCGGTCCACAAGCGGCGCCAGTCCGCGTGGTCGGATTGCGCGAGCGGGCGGACAACAATCTCAGACATTTTATCTCCTCCGAAGGGTTCCGGCCGAAGCTGACGTGCTCTTCGGCCGGCGGCAACGGTCCACAGCCGAGGAAAGCGCTATCGCTGCGGTCCTATTGCTGCCGTCTGGCCATGAAGGCCAGCCGCTCGAACAGGTGCACGTCCTGTTCGTTCTTCAGCAGGGCGCCGTGCAGCTTGGGCAGCGCGTTCTTGGCGTCGGCGCGCAAATCCTCTGGCGCGATGTCGTCAGCGACCAGCAGGCGGATCCAGTCCAACGCCTCCGATGTCGACGGCTTTTTCTTCAGCCCCGGCACGTCACGGATTTCGTAGAATTGGGTGAGCGCCGCGCGCACCAGGTTCTGCTTGATGCCTGGGTAGTGGACATCGACGATTCTGTGCAGCGTGTCGACATCGGGAAAGCGGATATAGTGGAAGAAGCAGCGGCGCAGGAAGGCGTCCGGCAGTTCCTTCTCGTTGTTGGAAGTGATGATGACGATCGGCCGCACCGCAGCGCGGATGGTCTCACCGGTCTCGTAGACGAAGAACTCCATCCGGTCGAGTTCCTGCAGCAGGTCGTTGGGGAACTCGATGTCGGCCTTGTCGATCTCGTCGATCAGAAGCACGACCTTCTTGCCGGCCGCGAATGCCTCCCAAAGCTTGCCGCGCTTGATGTAGTTCTTGATGTCGTTGAACCTGAGATCGCCGAGCTGGCTGTCGCGCAGCCGCGACACGGCATCGTACTCGTAAAGACCTTGCTGCGCCCGTGTCGTCGATTTGACATGCCATTCGATAAGGTCGAGGCCGAGTGCCGCCGCCACCTGGCGGGCAAGTTCCGTCTTGCCGGTGCCGGGCTCGCCCTTGACCAGCAACGGCCGCTCCAGCGCGATCGCCGCGTTGACCGCCACCATCAGATCCTTGTCGGCGACATAGGCCGCCGTGCCTTCGAAACGCATTTTTGCTCCTCGGTTCGTTCCGGGGACCGTAAGGAGGCCCTCTGGTCCGCGCAAGGGCGGGTTTGCAACGGCGATGATGCCAAATCGGCGCGGAAAGAGCACCGTCTCTCTGGCACATGGGCCACCATCGGCCTATATTGGCGGAGGCGGTCTGCGCTTCCCGGCAGGAGACACTTTTCCCCGGGGCCTTAATGATCCTTAGGGAGCTGTCCCTGGGAAGACCCGTGGGTTTTCTCATACGGCGCCCACCTACTTTGTAGGCACCCGGGATCGACCTCTCCACCGGTTGTGTGGATCGCCACTTGTCGCAAGGCGTCCACGCATCGCGGTGGATGATGCGGTGGAAAACGTCGCTCTTGAGACCTCACACAGTTCTGACCTTTTCTACCTTGGCCGCATGACCTCTCCCAAAGACCTTAAAAAACGGCTGCGCCTCGAGGCACTCGCCCGCCGCGACGCGCTTGATGAATTCTGGCGGGTCGAGGCCGCGCTCGAAATGGCGGAGACGGCGCGCGACCGTCTGGAGGTCGGGTCCGGTCAGATCGTCTCCGGTTTCTGGCCAATGCGCTCGGAGGTGGATGTCAGGCCATTGATGTTCGCCTTGCGCGAGAAGGGCGCACGGCTCTGCCTGCCCGCCATTCTCGACAAAACCACCATCGTCTTTCGCGAGCTGGTGCGTGGTGCGCCGATGGTCGACATGGGCTTTGGCACGGTCGGACCGCACGCGGAGGCCGAAGTTCTCGACCCCTCGGTCATGCTGGTGCCGCTCGCCGCCTTCGACGCGCGCGGCCACCGCATCGGTTATGGCGCGGGCTATTACGATCGCGCGATCGCGAAGCTCGTCGACAAGGGGCATGCGCCCCGGCTGGTCGGCATCGCCTTCGACTGCCAAGAAGTTTCGCAAGTTCCGGACGAACCCCATGACGTGGTCATTGCGGAAATACTCACCGAGAGCGGGTTGCGCCGCTTTGCACCAAAATTGTAGATAGTTCTTTGAAACGCATGATCTTTGCCGAAAAGTCATGCAACTTTTCGGGATCAGGCATAGATGAGACTTCTCTTCCTCGGGGACATGGTCGGTAAGACGGGCCGCACCGCGGTGTGGGAACAACTGCCTGGCCTGATCTCCGACTTCAAACTCGATTTCGTCATCGTCAACGGCGAGAACGCCGCCGGCGGCTTCGGCATCACCGAAGAGATTTTTCGCGAGACGATCGCGGCGGGCTGCGATGTCGTGACCACCGGCAACCATGTCTGGGACCAGCGCGACGCGCTGGCCTTCGCGCCGCGCGAGCAGCGTTTCCTGCGGCCCTCCAATTTTCCAAAAGGCACGCCAGGGCGCGGCTCCGGCGTCTATATCGCCAGGAGCGGCGCGCGTGTGCTGGTCGCCAACATCATGGGCCGGGTATTCATGCATCCCGAGCTCGATGATCCGTTCCAGGCCGGCGAACGCGAGCTTGCGGCCTGTCCGCTCGGCGAGCAGGCGGATGCGGTGGTGATCGACTTCCACGCCGAGGCAACCTCGGAAAAGATGTGCTTCGCGCATTTTGTCGACGGCCGTGCCAGCCTGGTCGTCGGCACCCACACGCACCAGCCCACCGCCGATCACCAGATACTCAATGGCGGCACCGGCTACCTGTCGGATGCCGGCATGTGCGGTGACTACGATTCCTCGCTTGGCATGGATAAGGAAGAACCGCTCAACCGGTTCCTGTCGAAGGTGCCGAAAGGCCGTTTCGAAGCGGCGATCGGCCCGGCGACATTGTGCGGGGTCGGCGTGAATATTTCCGACCGCACCGGGCTGACCGAGAAGATCGCGCCGTTTCGTCGCGGCCCCCGGCTGGAGGAAACGGCCCCCCCCTTCTGGTCGTGACATTGATATAAGCGTTCGCAATACCCAATTGCCGGCGACACTGCTCCAGATCGTAGGGGACGACCTCCATGCAGCTTATCGAATTCCTGGCGCCGCATTTTCAATTCGTTTCCGACCCGACCGCCTGGGTCGCGTTGCTGACGCTGGTGGTGCTCGAGATCGTGCTCGGCATCGACAATCTGATCTTCATCTCCATCCTGACCAACAAGCTGCCGGTGGAGCAGAGGGCTCGTGCGCGCCGCCTTGGCATCTCGGCCGCGCTGTTCATGCGCCTGGTGCTGCTTGCCACCATTTCCATCATCGTCCAGCTGACGACGCCGGTGTTCACGGCCTTAGGCCACGGCTTCTCCTGGCGCGACCTGATCCTGATCGCAGGCGGCCTGTTCCTGGTGTGGAAGGCGACCAAGGAAATCCACCACACGGTCGATCCCGACGACCATCAGGACACGATGCTGGGCGAAACGCTCAAGATCTCGCTTGCCGGCGCGATCTTCCAGATCCTGCTGCTCGACCTCGTCTTCTCTATCGATTCCATCATCACCGCCGTCGGCATGACCGACGAGATCGCCATCATGTACATCGCGGTCATCGTGGCCGTCACGGCGATGATGCTTGCCGCCGGACCGCTGGCGGACTTCATCGCCAAGAACCCGAGCATTATCATGCTGGCGCTGGGCTTCCTGCTGATGATCGGCATGACACTGATCGCCGACGGCATGGGCTACCATGTGCCCAAGGGCTACATCTACGCCGCGATGGGTTTTTCGGCGCTGGTCGAGGGACTCAACATGCTGGCGCGACGGCGCAAGAAAGCGAAATCCGGCGACGGGCACTGAGACCGACCGGATCGGGCGAGCCTCGGCTTTTCCGGCGAGAACAGGATCGCCTCCAATGCGCTATCTCTTTCCTTTGATTTAATGCCCCGGAGCGCCCTTCCGGTGGCGGTCGGCGATCAGGCCCAGCGTCAGGCCCTGTTCCAGCCAGGCCTTGGCGCCGGCGAGCACAAGCGCAAAGCCGCCGGTTGAGCCGACCGCTTGTTTCACCTGCTCGTCGCTCTTGCCGGCAAAGCCGAAATTGTGGACTTCGAGGAAGGTCGCCTCCCCAGGCATTTCGGTGAAGGTCCAGACCACCGTGGTCGGCGGATCGCTCCACGTCATGACGATCTTCTTGTCCCTGACGATCTCGCTGACATCGACGGTCGTCGAGACGCCATACATGCGCCACTCCCACTGAACCGGCTTGCCGCCATCAAGCCGGCCGCTGCCGTGGGTGAACCAGAATTGGGTCGTGATCGCCGGGTCGACGATGGCTTCGAAAACATCAGCGACCGGCCGCCGGATCAGCATGGCGGCTTCGGCTGTCGGTGTTTCACGGATTTCCATGGCGATCTCCTTTTCGAATACGCGCTCACCAGGCGTCGGGTTCGCGTACCATGTGAATGATGTTGGCCGGATTGGTGATCCAGCCACCTCGGAAACCCAAGCCCAATGGCTCAATGGCATCGCAACGCACAACGCCCGCCTTGGCCAGATGATCCGCGGCGCCCGGAAAATCCTGCGTGAAAAGCTCCAGCCGGATTTCGGCTTGGCTCATCATCGGCGCTTTGTCGATCCACAGCCTGACAGGCCCAAGTTCGAAGCCGATGGCCGGCGCCTTGGTGGTGAACGGCTTGAGGCCGACGACGTCGCGGTAGAAGGCGACCGTCGCTTCGTACTGGTGCGATGGCACCTTCATGGCGATGTTGATGCCGCCGGTGATCTTCGCGGTCATGGCGGGGTTCCGTTTTTAAATGTTGTTTTCGCTGGCGGGCTCGCCCTTCATCTCGCTGCGGTAATAACCGTCGCGCAGATTGATGCCGTATTCGACATAGGCCTTCATACAGGCCAGCATCTGCGACCAGCCCTCGCAATTCAGGTAGGACTTCTTCAGGCCGACCGCGCCTTCCTGCCAGCCGCTCTCGGCGATGGTGACGAAGGTGCCGCCATCGTCGAGCGGCTCGAAATTCATCTCGATGCGGGTCTTGTAGGCGGGCCTGCCGTCGGCGTCGGTAGCATCCCAGCGCAACACGATGCGGCTGTCCTTGACCACTTCGTCGACCTCGACCGGCACCTTGCCCCACCAGACGACACCCGAACCCGCAACCAATGGCGCGCTGGCGCCGCCGATGGTGGTGAAATAACCGCTGAGCTTCTTCGGATTGACGACCGCGTCGAAGACTTCGGCGACCGGTTTACCGATGCGCCCTGAAACCCTGAATCCAAGAGACATATCCACAGCTCCTTGCTTGATCGCGACAACGATATGTTATATAAACATAACATGTCAAGCCGATCGCAGGACGACAATGTTTTCAAGGCGCTGGCGCATCCGCGCCGGCGCGAAATGCTGGATCGGTTGAAAGACGAGCCCAGGACCACCGGGATGCTGTGCAATGCCTTTCCCGATATCGACCGCTGCACGGTCATGCTCCATCTCAAGGTGCTGGAGGAGGCAGATCTGATCGTTGCGCGTCGTGATGGGCGCGAGCGCTGGAACCATCTCAACGCGCTGCCGATCAAGCAGATCCACGACCGCTGGATCAGCCAGTATGCCGGTCATGCGCTCAGCATCATCGACCGGCTGAAGTCCGATCTAGAAGTATAGGCACGGCCGGGATCGCCGCAGCACGGCGCGGCTGGACGAATTGAGCCGATTTATCTATAAGCCGGCCATTCCGACAAAGAGCGCCGCGCGTCCATTGACGCATCAGGACGTTCTGAAATTTTGAATTCGAGCCTTTTTGCAAAGGCGAGGTGACGCACCTCGCGGCAAGACGCTCTAGCCGAACACGACAGGGGTGCCATGGCTGGCCATTCACAGTTCAAGAACATCATGCACCGCAAGGGCCGTCAGGACGCGGTGCGGTCGAAAATGTTTTCCAAGCTGGCGCGCGAAATCACCGTTGCGGCCAAGAGCGGGACGCCCGATCCATCGATGAACCCGCGCCTGCGCTTGGCGATCCAGAACGCCAAGGCGGTGTCGATGCCGAAGGACAACATCCAGCGCGCCATCAACAAGGCGTCGATGGGCGATGCCGAGAATTACGAAGCCGTGCGTTACGAAGGTTATGGGCCGGGTGGCGTCGCCGTGATCGTCGAGGCGCTGACCGACAACCGCAACCGGTCGGCGTCCAATGTCCGTGCCGCCTTCACCAAGGCAGGCGGCGCGCTCGGCGAAACCGGATCGGTGTCGTTCATGTGGGACCGCGCCGGCGAAATCTACTATCCGGCCTCGGCAGGCAGTGCCGACAAGATCATGGACGCGGCCATCGAAGCCGGTGCCGACGATGTTGAATCGGACGAGGAAGGCCACACGATCTATTGCGCCTTCGAGACTCTCGGCGAAGTGTCCAAGGCGCTTGAAGCCTCGCTCGGCGAGGCCGAATCGGTCAAGGCGATCTGGAAGCCGCAGAACAATGTCCCGGTCGACGAAGAGCGGGCGCAGTCGCTGATGAAGCTGGTTGCGACGCTCGAGGACGATGACGACGTGCAAAGCGTGTACGCCAACTTCGAAGTCGACGACGAAACCTTGGCCAAGCTCAGCGCGGCGTGAGTGAAGCCCAATCCGACATGAGCAAAGCTCGGTTGCCCGCCATCCGCATCACCTACTGCACGCAATGCCAGTGGCTGCTACGTGCCGGCTGGATGGCGCAGGAGCTGCTCTCCACCTTCGGCACCGATCTCGGTGAGGTGACGCTGGTGCCGGGCACCGGCGGCATCTTCACCATCTCGTGCAACGATGTACTGGTCTGGGACCGCAAGCGCGACGGCGGCTTTCCGGATGCGGCGAAACTCAAGCAGTTGGTCCGCGACGTGATCGATCCGGATCGTGATCTCGGTCACGCCGACCGCAAGGCGAAGAGCTGATATCTTCCCGCGAAAGCGGGACGATCACTTGCGCCTCTTTCCGAAAGCAGCACCGATACCGGCGCCGATCGCTATGCCCATGCCGATGCCGACGGCGGGGTCATCCATCGCCACGCCGAGGGCAGCGCCGAGGCCGACGCCGATCGAAATGCCGACGGCCACGGTCGAATACGGATCGTTCACGGCTCTTTTCCCGACAATGCTTACGGCCGCCACAACGCCCGGCTGCGGCGGTCCGTCAACATGTCAACGCGCGGCGAACCAGAAGGATGCCATGGCAACGATGGCGGTGACGGTGCGAACGTGGTTCCACATCACCCAGTTCCGGAGAAAGCTGGTCCATACGGCGGCGCCATTGCTGCTGGCCGGATCGACGGCGGCCAGCGCATCGTTGAGAGGCACGTTGAAGACCATGGTCACGATCGGGTTGCCGACGAGATAGATCAGCGCGCCGGCCAGAAGCCAGAACGAACCCGGCTGGTTCCAGCCGATGAGGGCGCCGGCGATGAGCACGATGCAGACCAGCCCGGTGCCGAAGAGTGCCGTCATGAACATCGGCGTGATGACAGTGACGTTGATCGAATTCATGGCGGCGATGCCGCCCGCCGCCGGCAGGCGAGCGAACGCCGGCATGACGAAGTTGGAGAAGGCGAAGAACACGCCGCCGACCACGCCTGCGCCCAGGGCCGCGATGAAAGTGAGCATGGGAAGAAGTTTGACAATCATGTCGGTTGCTCCAAGTGCCGGTTGCGGCGGGTCCTCTGTTTGCAAATGTGATTAATCCTCACATTTGCAAAATGTGATAAACCCTCGTATTCTGCGAGTCAAGCCATTCGAGGCGATTGCCGGGCGCGTTTGTTGGAGACAGTCATGGAAGGCACGCCGGCCAACGAGCAGATCGCTTCGCCGCGCCGGGCACCAAGCCAGCAGCGCAGCCGCGAGCGGGTCGAGCGCATGCTGGCCGCCGCCTCGGCGCTGATCGCCGAGCAAGGCAGCGATGCCATGCGCATGGGTGAAGTCGCTGAACGGGCAGGGGTGTCGATCGGATCGCTCTACCAGTTCTTTCCGGACAAGCGGGCGATCGTCTGGGCGCTGGCAGAGCGCTACACGGTGGAGAGCCAAGCCTGCATCTCGGCGGCGCTCAAGGATGTTACGGATGCAGAGGGGCTGGGCCAAGCGTTTTCGGAGCTGGTCGATATCTACTACCGACTGTTCCTCGCCGAACCGGTGATGCGCGACATCTGGTCGGGCACGCAGGCCGACAAGGCGCTGCGCCGCCTCGAGCTCGCCGACAGCCGGGCCAATGCCGAATTCCTCGGTGCGGTGCTGAAGCGGCTACGTCCCGGCGCCGATCCCGTTTCCCTGGAGACCACGGCCTTTCTCGTCTGGCAGATGGGCGAGGCGGCCATGCGGCTGGCGATCTCGGTCGAGCGGCAGGAGGGCGACAGGCTGGTCGCAGCCTATAAGCGTATGGCGCTCAGGGAACTGCTGGCGGAATAGAGAGCCGAAAACTCAGCCTTCGGCCAAGCAACAAAAAACCCGCCACGAGGGCGGGCTTTTGATCTGCGAAAAAGCTCTTGCCTTAGAGGCCGAAACCTTCGAAGCGCTTCTTGAACTTCGACAGGCGGCCGCCGCGGTCGAGCAGAGTCTGCTGGCCGCCGGTCCAGGCCGGGTGGGTGGTCGGGTCGATGTCGAGGTTCATCGTATCGCCTTCCTTGCCCCAGGTCGAACGGGTCGTGTATTCGGTGCCGTCGGTCATGACGACCTTGATGGTGTGGTAGTCGGGATGAATAGCGCTCTTCATGGCTCGGTTCCTGGCTTGCTGGCGCGGCTGACTGGCATAAGCCTGCGTCGATGCGCCCCTTTTTTAAACTCGAAGCCGCAGCTATTGAGGAGCCACGGCTTCTAAAACGGTCGGCGTGGCTATACATCAGCCGAAATTGAATCACAAGCCGTGGCTCGCGCATATTGAGGCGCATACAACAAGGCGGCTAGAGGAAACACCGGGATGGCGCAATCCAGCAGCGCAGACGAGCGCCGCCGCTCGCTCAAGCCGCTCAGGCGCCTGTTCCCTTACATCGGCCGCTACCGGAAAATGGTGGCGGGCGCCGTCGTCTCGCTGGCAGTCGCGGCGATGACGACGCTGGCGCTGCCGCTGGCGGTGCGGCGCATGATCGATCATGGCTTCACGCCGGCGGGATCCACCATCATCGCTGAATATTTCGCCGCGCTGGTGGCCATGGCGGCGCTTTTGGCGGCCGCCTCGGCCGGCCGCTACTATTTCGTCATCACGCTCGGCGAGCGCGTCGTCGCCGACATCAGGCGCGACGTTTTCGCTCATGTGACGATGCTGTCGCCGGCCTTCTTCGACACTGCCCAGTCGGGCGAGATCGTGTCGCGGCTCGCCGCCGACACCACGCAGGTCAAGTCGGCGGTAGGCGCCACGGCTTCGGTCGCGCTGCGCAACGTCATCCTTGGGCTCGGCGCCGTGGCGATGATGGTTGTCACCAGCCCAAAACTGTCCAGCCTGGTCATAGCGGCCATTCCGATCATCGTGCTGCCGCTGGTCGCCTTCGGCCGCTCCGTGAGGCGCAAATCCCGGCAGGCACAGGACACGCTCGCCGAGGCGACAGCCTATGCCAGCGAGCAGATCGGCGCAGTGCGCACGCTGCAGGCCTTTACCAATGAGAAACTGGTCACCGGTCGTTTTTCGGGCGCGGTGGAAGCCGCCTTCGAGGCGGCACGTGCCTCGATCTTCGCGCGGTCCTTCCTCACCTTCTTCGCCATCTTCACCATTTTCTCGTCGGTCGTTGCGGTGTTGTGGTTCGGCTCGCGCGACGTGCTCGACGGCAATCTGTCACCCGGCACGCTTGGCCAATTCCTGCTCTATTCGGTGTTCGCCGCCGGCGCGCTCGGCGCGCTGTCGGAAGTCTGGGGCGAACTCGCGCAAGCAGCAGGTGCGGCCGAACGGCTGACCGAGATCCTGGCCGAGACGCCGGCGATCCAGGCGCCGGCCGAGCCGAAACCGATGCCGGCAATCGTGAAGGGCGCGATCATCTTCGACGACGTCTCGTTCTCTTATCCGGCGAGGCCCGACCGCGCCGCCGTCCATGGCTTGAGTTTTTCGGTCAAACCCGGCGAGACGGTGGCGATCGTCGGTCCCTCGGGTGCCGGCAAGAGCACTGTCTTTTCGCTGATCCTGCGCTTCTATGATCCCGAAACCGGCAAGATCCTGATCGACGGCATCGACGTGCGTGAGGCTGACCCCGTCGCGGTCAGGCAGCGCATCGCCATCGTGCCGCAAGATGTCACCATCTTCGCGACGAGCGCGCGCGACAATATCGGCTTTGGCCGGCCAGGCGCCAGCGAGGCCGAGATCGAGGCGGCGGCGAAGGATGCGTTGGCCGACGAATTCATCCTCAAGCTTGAGAAAGGTTACGACAGCCAGGTCGGCGAACGCGGCGTGACGCTGTCAGGCGGCCAGCGCCAGCGGGTAGCGATCGCCCGCGCCATCCTGCGCGACGCGCCGGTCCTGTTGCTCGACGAGGCGACCTCGGCCCTCGACGCCGAAAGCGAGACGCTGGTGCAGACGGCGCTCGAGCGGCTGATGCAAGGTCGCACCACCATCGTCATCGCCCACCGGCTGGCGACCGTGCTCAAGGCCGACAGGATCCTGGTCATGGATGGCGGCCGCATCGTCGAGGAAGGCACGCATCAGAGCCTAGTCGTCAAGGGCGGCATCTATGCGCGCCTGGCCAAGCTGCAATTCGAGACCGGCGCCAGCGCCTTCAGGGGCGCGGCGGAATAGCGGGGCTCGATATGGCCGGTCTCATCCACCGTAGCGCTGCTTCAGGTGATTGACGAAATAAACGGCGTTGAGTTTTTCGCCGGTGGCGCGTTCGAGCAGGTCCGGCGTCGTCCAGCGCGATCCCTGCGACCATATCTTCTTGCGGCGCCAGTCGTTGATGGCCGCGAAATTCCCTTTCACCAGGTCGTCGTCGGCGGAAGGATGTTCGCGCATCAGCGCGGCCCATTGCTGCGCCGCCATCATCGCGCCCAGCGTGTAGGAGGGGAAATAGCCGAAGGCGGCACCCGGCCAGTGCACGTCCTGCATCGGCCCATCGGCCGGATTGTCGATGGTGGAGAGGCCGAGATAGTCGCGCATCTTGGCGTCCCAGGCTTCGGGTAGATCAGCCACCTCCAGCCTGCCCGAGACGAGTTCCTGCTCCAGTTCGTAGCGCAGGATGACATGCAGCGGATAGGTTACTTCGTCGGCATCCACGCGGATCAGGCCGCGCTCGACACGACGCACATGCGGCAAGAGATCATCGAGCGACCAGGTTTCGCCAAGATGCTTTTCCACCACCGGCAGCGCCCAGTGCCAGAAAGCAGGATTGCGGCCGATCTGCTTTTCGACGAACAGGCTCTGGCTTTCATGCACGGCCATGCCGCGGGCCTTGCCGAGCGGCCAGTGCGACCATGCCCTCGGCAGGTTCTGCTCATAGAGCGCATGGCCGGTCTCGTGCAGCACGCCCATCAGCGCCGACAGGAAGTCCGATGTCTTGTAGCGGGTGGTGATGCGCACGTCGCTGGGCACGCCGCCGCAGAACGGATGGTGCGACACCGACAGCGAGCCGTGTGTCAGGTCGAAGCCGACCGCCGCCATCATGGCGAGACCGAGTTCGCGTTGCCGGTCGATGGCATAGGTGCCCGAAAGCGGCTTCAGCGGATGCCTGCGCAGCCGCGCTTCCTGGATCGCCAGCGCCTCCGGCACGAAGCCTCTGAGGAAGGCCTTCAGGTCGGCGAAGACGGGAGTGATATCCGCCGTGCGGTTGCCGGGATCGTATTGTTCCATCAGCGCGTCATAGGGCGCGAGGCCGAGCACGTCGGAGCGCAGGGCCGCCTCTTCGCGCACCAGCGCCACCACGCCCTCGAGCGCCGGCTGGAAGCCAGCCCAGTTGTTCTTGGCGCGCAGGTCGCGCCATAGCTGCTCGCAACGCATGCGCGCCGTTGTCTGGCGTTCGACGAATTCGACCGGCAGGCAGGTCAGGTTGGTGTACTGCCGCCGCAGCTCGGTTAGGGCCGCGCGCTGCTCATCGTCCAATGCCTCGGCTTCGGCGGCGGCGATCCAGTCCGATATTTCCGGCGCGGTCGCCCTGGTGTGATACATGCCGGCCAGTGCCGCCATCGCCTTGGCGCGCTTCTCGCCACCGCCAACGGCCATATGGGTCGCTTCATCGGCGCCGAGGATGGCCAGCGCATGCTCAAGCGCTTCGAGCTTGTGGCCGAGGTCGTCGAGTTTGTGAAAGGACATGGCGGCTTCCGTGATTGAGGACGGCGCGAAAAGACACCAACGCAAAAGCCTTGGCAACCCTCAGATCCCATTCAGCAGATGCAGCTTGCGCAGGCGAGGTCGAGCATGAAATGCTGCCGGCGACGCATGCAGGGGGAGCAGAATGATCGGCAACATCCTGGTCGGGCTCGTGGCCTTGATCCATGTCTACATCGTCTATCTCGAGATGGTTCTTTGGGACACGCCGCGCGGGCACAAGACATTCCGCCTGACGCCGGAATTCGCCAGTGCCTCGAAGGTGCTCGCCGCCAATCAGGGCCTCTACAACGGATTTCTCGCCGCCGGCCTGATCTGGGGGCTTTACCTCGGCGCCGGCGGGTTCCAGGTCAAGGTCTTCTTCCTGTTGTGCGTGGCCATTGCCGGTCTCTATGGCGCGGCAACGGTCGGCCGCAAGATCCTTTACATCCAGACCGTGCCGGCGGCGGCCGCCCTGATCGCGGTCTGGCTTGGTTGGTAGGCAGGATGGGCTGGTAAGGAAAAGGACGCCTGCGGGATTGGGTCCCGAAGGCGCCAGTTGATCCCTTCCTCCTGGAACTTTCAGGCAGGATCGCCTCAGCCGTTCGGATAGTTTCCGCCGTCGGCGCCATCGCCCATCAGGAAACCGCTGCCGGTGTTGACCATCAGACGCTGGTCGACAGTGTCGAGCTGGCGCAGCAGGTCATGGTATTGCGCGGCCGGTATCCTGCCGTGATCCGACGCAGCTATCTTCTCGGCGGCCCGACCGATACGGGCGGTGCGCATTTCCAGGCGCTCCGCGACGGCCGGGGCGATGTTGTTAGCTCGCCTGGCGTCGACGATGCCCTGATGGACACCCCGAACCTGCTCAACGAGCGCTGCGACACGCGGGCCTGTCATGGCGGTCGGATCGGTCGCATCGAGTGCGCCCTTGTGGTGGCCCGCGGCATAGGCGCCGGCAAGCGGGGCCGCGATCAGAATCGCGGCAAGGGTTGCAGTCTTGAGAGATGCTGAAGTGCTCATGGGGAGGTTCCTCCTGCCGGGAAGGGAGAGCGGCCGCGCCGCTTCGCCTTCCGACCAGTTTGGGTCGTCCAGTTCCGTCGCGTCGCGATGGGAGGCATCGCCGGCGGTTCTCGACCCTGCGCAGCAAGCTAGGAGCGCTTCCGCGCGAAGTGTAATTAAGAAAAGATAATCTTTTCAGGCCTTGCTGGCCGCCGCTTGCGCCCTAGAGTTGAGTCGGCGAACAAATTCGCGTGAGTTCGCGTGATGATGGATCAACGTTCGGTGAGCTTCAGTTCAATGCGGCGGTTCTTGTTACGCGCTTCGTCGGTGTCGGCGGGGTCGAGCGGCTGGAACTCGCCGAAGCCGGCGGCGACGAGCCGGTTGGCCGGCACGCCGTTCTCGATCAGGAACTTGACCACCGAGGTCGAGCGCGCCGTCGACAGCTCCCAATTGTCGCGGTAACGGCCATTGCCGGACAGCGGCTTGTTGTCGGTGTGACCATCGACGCGCAGCACCCAGTTGATCTCCGGCGGGATCTCTTTCTGCAATTCAATGATGGCATCGGCGAGCTTCTTCATCTCGACCTTGCCGGCGTCGTTGATCACTTCGGAGCCGGTCGGGAACAGCACTTCCGACTGGAACACGAAGCGGTCGCCGACGATGCGGATGTTCTCGCGATCGGCGAGGATTTCGCGCAGGCGCCCGAAGAAATCGGAGCGGTAGCGGTTCAATTCCTGCACACGCTGCGCCAGTGCCACGTTCAGGCGACGGCCGAGATCGGCTATCTTGGTGTTGGAATCGCGGTCGCGCGTTTCGGAGACGTTGAGGGCATCCTCGAGCGCGCCAATCTGCTTGCGCAAGGCCGCGATCTGCTGGTTGAGGATCTCTACCTGGCTCAGCGCCTGCTGGCTGATCTGGCGCTGGTTGTCGAGTTCACCACCCAACTGCGCGGCACGCTGGTTGGCGGCGTCGCCGGCGCCGGCACCTTGCGCCAGCAACTGTTCGAGCCGGCTCTTTTCCGCCTGCGCCGCCGACAGGGACGCCTGCAGATTGGCGAGCGAATCCTCCTTGTCCTGCGCCGTCGAGCGCTCCAGCGCCAGAAGCTGGGTCAGTTCGTTGATCTGCGAGTTGAGGCGCGACAGTGCCGTGTCCTTGCCGGAGATTTCGCGGCCGAGCAGGAACTGCGCCAACACGAAAACGGTGAGCAGGAACATGATGGCGAGCAGCAGCGTCGACAACGCGTCGACGAAGCCAGGCCAATAGTCGATACGGCGATCGGTACGCCGGCCCCTGGCAAGCGCCATGCTAGTGCACCCCGGGCTTCTTCAGCGCGTCGGCGATCTTCTCCAGCGTGTTGCGCATCGCCTTCTGCTCGTCGGACTGGGCCTCGACCCAATCGCGCATGATCTGCTGCTCGGAACGCATGTTCTTGACCAGGCCGGAAATGCCGTCGGCGAGATTGGCCATGGCGGTGGCGACGCGCGGATTGGAGCCGCCGCCGTTCTCCTGCATGCTGCGCAGCCGTTCCGACAGGACGCGGATCTCGTCGGAAGATTCGGCCTTGGCCGGGTCGGAAACGACGATGTCGGACGACAGATCGGTGACCGAGGACAGCCAGTTCTCGAGCTCGGTGTAGAAGCGCGTCTGGGCGCGGCCGGCCTGCAGGTCGAGGAAGCCGAGCACGAGTGAGCCGGAGAGGCCGAACAGCGAGGACGAGAAGGCGGTGCCCATGCCGGCCAGCGGCGCCGACAGGCCCTGCTTCAGCGAATCGAGCACCGCCGCCGCATCGCCCGTGCCTGGATCGAGCGATTCGATTGTCTCGCGGATCGAGCCGATCGTATTCAACAGGCCCCAGAAAGTGCCAAGCAGGCCGAGGAACACCAGAAGGCCAACCAGGTAGCGCGAGGTGTCGCGGCTTTCGTCGAGGCGCGTGGCGATGGAATCGAGCATTGTGCGCATCGAGGAGGTCGAAAAGGCCATGGACGACGAGCGTCCGATCATCGCCTTCATCGGCGCCAGCAGCACCGGTTCGGTGGTCTCGGAGCCGGCGCGGAAGGAGTTGACCCAGCGCACCTCGCGAAACAGCCGTCCGACCTGCGTGAAGGCCAGCAGGATACCGACGACGAGCACGCCGACGATCAGGCCGTTGAGGCCGGGATTGGTGACGAATGCCGTCGTGACCTGGCGGGTCAGGATGGCGGCGATGAAGGCGACGATGGCCAGGAAGATGACCATGGTCAGCAGAAAGACCTGAGGGCTCGACAATTTGTGCGGATCGTAGATGAGCACGTCGGAGCGCCTGCCCATGCCGAAGGATCTGAGAAAAGCCATCCGTGCCCCGTTTCCGATGCCGCTGCCGCTGCCGCCGATCACGTAGTTGGCGACTCTAAACGGAATTGTGACCAAATTGAATGGTGCTTGGCAATATTGCCACAGGTGGCTTTTGGAGCCGGCGCTTCAAAGGCGGTTGATGACCAGGCAATCGACCATGGCCGCCAGATGAAGGCCGGCGCCGGTGACGACGAAGCCGTGCCACAGGGCGTTGTGGAAGCGCAGCGCCTTCCAGGCGAAGAAAATCACGCCGCAGGAATAGACGACGCCACCGGCGACGATGAGCACGATCGACGTGGTCGGCAGCGTCTCGACAAGCGGTTTGACAAGGACGATGCCGCTCCAGCCGATGGCAAGGTAGAAGACGATCGCCAGCCTGTCGAAGCGGCCGGGGAAAAACACCTTGATAGCAATGCCCGTTGCGGCCGCGGCCCAGACCAGAACGATCATCCAGCGCGCCAGCGGCGAGTTTCCCAACTGAGCGAGAAAGGGTGTGTAGGTGGCGGCGATCAACAGATAGATCGCGGCATGATCGAAACGCCGCAAAATCCATTTCGCGGGCGAGGTCACCGGCCACAGATTATAAGTCAGCGACACAGAAAGCACCGTGAGCAGCGAGACGACATAAAAGGCGGCTGCGATGTATTCGCCGGGCCCGACCCGGGAGGCGGCGAGCGCCAGCAGCGCCGAACCGGCCGCTATCGCCAGCACGATCCCAACAGCATGGACGATCCCGTCGGCGATCGTCTCGGCGCGCGAATAGTGCCAGCGTCCGATGAACGGGATGTCGATCTGTGGCTGGGTGTCGGTCATCTATCGTCCTGCATCACCCTCAATCTGGGCGACCGACAGACAGTATTTCAAGCTTTGTTTGCGGTTTTACGACTGCGGCGGTTCAGCGCGGCGGGAGCGGCTTTTTCACCGTCTTCAGCAATGCGCGCTGGATGATCTCGTTGCCGGCGACGACCGTGCCGGTGTCCAGCATGTCCTGTCCGCCATCCATGTCGGAGGCGAAGCCGCCCGCCTCGCGGATCAAGAGCAGGCCGGCGGCGATGTCCCAGGGCGACAGGCCGACTTCCCAGAACCCGTCCGTGCGTCCGGCGGCGACATAGGCAAGATCGAGCGAGGCGGAGCCCATGCGGCGTACGCCGGAGACCTCGGCCATGACATTGCGCAGTTCGACCAGGAAATTGCCGTGATGGCCGCGGCCGAGATGCGGCACGCCGCAGCCGATCACCGTGTCGACAAGCTTGGTGCGGCCGGCGACGCGCAGGCGGCGATCATTCATGAAGGCACCGCCGCCGCGCTCGGTCGTATAGAGCTCGTCCATGGCCGGATTGTAGATGACGCCGGCAACGATCTGACCCTGGCGCTCAAGCGCGATGGAGACGGCGAAAAGCGGAATGCCGTGCAGGAAATTGGTGGTGCCGTCGAGCGGATCGACGATCCAGCGGTGCTGGCTGTCATCGCCAATGACCGTGCCGCGCTCTTCCATCAGGAAACCGTAGCCCGGGCGCGCTTTCGACAATTCGGCAAACACGATGTCCTCGGCCTTGCGGTCGGCCTGGCTGACATAGTCGCCGGGGCCCTTCATCGAGACCTGCAGGTTCTGGACCTCGCCGAAGTCGCGCGACAGCGAGCGGCCGGCCTTCATTGCGGCCTGAACCATGACGTTGAGGAGGGCGGAGCGTGCCATAGTGCTTCTTCCTGGTGCGGCGCTTTAAACTCTGTCTCGATGCATGCCGGTGACCCAAAACCAGGGCCACCTTTGGGCGACATGCATCAGTCGGCGCGGCGCACGTAAGTGATTTCGTTGGTGTCGACGATGATGCGTTCGCCGGCGCCGATGAAGGGCGGGACCAGCACCCGAATGCCGTTTTCCAGCACAGCCGGCTTGTAGGAGGACGCTGCCGTCTGGCCCTTCACCACGGGATCCGCCTCGGTGATGGTCAACGTCACATAGTCGGGCAGCGAAATGCCGATCGGCCGCTCCTCGTAGAGCTGAACCGTCACCATCATGCCGTCCTGCAGGAACGCGGCGCGGTCGCCGACGAAATCCTTGTTCAGTTCGAGCTGCTCGTAGCTTTGAGTATCCATGAATACCAGCGCGTCTTCCTGCTCGTAGAGGAAGGAAAAATCCTTCAGGTCGAGCCGGATCTGCTCGACCGTCTCGGCCGAACGGAAGCGTTCGTTGAGCTTGGTGCCGTTGATGAGGTTCTTCAGTTCGACCTGGTTATAGGCGCCGCCCTTGCCGGGCTTGACGGTGTTGGTCCTGACCGCCACCCAGAGGCCGCCATCGTGTTCGATGACATAGCCGGGACGGATTTCGTTGCCATTGATCTTGGCCATGATGATGGGATCCGGGATGCTGCCAACGGCCAGACCGTTGGTTGGGATGTTCGCCGTGACAAGCGATTTAGGGCTCCAAGACCACAAATCGCCCGGAGAGGCAAGGGAGGACGGGTCGGCTCCAGCCGGCAAGCCGGCATCAGGTCTCGATATCGAGGACGTCGCCGACGGTCGTTGCAATGGCCTGCGCGGCCTTCGCCAGGCGGTTGAGGTGAGGAGAGCGCAGTGCCACGACCTGCAATGAAAGGTCCAAATCTCCAGTATCGACAAGCGCGAGGTCGTCGGGAAGTCCGCGCGCGGCGAGCCGCGACGGCATGAGGCCGAGGCCGTGTCCCCGACGTACCCATTCCATCTGCATCGCCGGGTCCTGAATTTCCGCTGCCACAACGAGCCGATGCCGTTCGCCGCCCAAAATGGCGAGGAGTCTCTGACGTGCGTCGCAAGGCTCGGGACTGAGCACCCAAGGCATGGAAGCCCAGGCGGCGTCCGTAAGACGGGATTTGGTAGCGCCGGCCTGCGCTATGACGGCGAGACGTTCGGTGCCGAGCACGTCCGGGCCTTGATGACCGGCGGGTCGTAGAACAATCGCCATGTCGAGTAGGCCGCGCTCGAACTGCTCGATCAGATCCGCGCTCCAACCGGTCTTGAGCCGCAAGGATATTTTTGGAAACGTCGCAGCCGCGCGAGCTATACCGCCCGCGACGCTCCCGTCGGACAAGCCATGTGCCAAGCCGACACGCAGCACGCCTTGCGGTTCGCTGTCGGCGGCGAAGGCTTTCAGAGCCTCGATTGACGCCAGTATGTCTTTCGCGCGCTCCAACACCTCCAGTCCCGCCGTGGTCAGGCGCGGCGGCTTCTGCCGGCGATCAAGAAGCGTTGTCCCGAGCATATCCTCCAGTCGCTGCACCTGACGGGTGACGGCAGGCTGCGTCAAAGGCAGGCGCCGGGCCACATTCTGAATAGAGCCTTCCTCGGCGAACAGAACGAGCGTGCGCAGTTCCTCCAGCATTCTAGCGGTGCTCCAAATGCATAATCATACTGATTATTATGAATTTGAAATCATAAGCAGGGCAAGCGATTTTCCTTTCCAGGGACCTCCAAACGGAAAGAAGACAATGAAGGCCATCGAATTGCAGCACCCGGGCGGCATCGACAATCTCAGGCTGGTCGAGCGGCTGATGCCGGAACCGGGCCGCCAGGAGATGATTATCAAGGTCAAGGCCACGGCACTGAATTACCGCGATGTGGAAATCGCCCGTGGCAGTTACCACACTGCCTTTGCGCTGCCATTGGTTCTGCTTTCGGACGGCGTCGGCGAAGTGGTTGCCGTTGGCGCCGAAGTGACCCGCTTCAAGGTCGGCGACCGCGTCTGCGCTACATTCTGGCAGCGTTGGATCGGCGGCAGTTTCGCCATGGCCGAACCCTCCTATCAACGGGGCGGTCCCATCGACGGGTTGCTCAGCGAGTTCGCGAGGCTGGATGAACAGGCGGCCGTCCTTGCGCCAGAGCACCTGAGCGACATCGAGGCCGCGACCCTGCCTTGCGCCGCCGTGACGGCCTGGCATGCGCTGTTCACCGAAGGCCGGTTGAAACCCGGCGAGACGGTGCTGAGCCTGGGCACAGGCGGTGTCTCGCTGTTTGCGGTGCAGTTTGCCGCCGCCGCCGGCGCACGCGTCATCGTCACGTCAAGCAGCGACGACAAGCTCACGCGCGCAAAAGCGCTTGGCGCCCATGATGGCATCAACTACCGCAGCGACCCGGATTGGGCGTCAGCCGTGCTGGCGCTCACCGGTGGGCTGGGCGCCGATCACATCATCGAAGTCGGCGGGCCGCAAAGCTTCGCCCAGTCGCTGAGGGCTTCGGCGCGGGGTGCCCAGATCAACGTAATTGGCTATCTCGGCGGCAGTGAAGGGGCAGTCAACCCGCTCGACATCTTCCGCCGCCAGGTCCGGGCACGCGGGATACCGGTTGGTTCACGCGAATCCTTCGAGGCGATGAACCGGGCTCTTGCCGTCAACCGGTTGACGCCGGTGATCGACAAGGTCTTGCCGTGGCGTGAGGCAGCCAGCGCCTTCCGCCATCTCGAACACGGCTCGCCCTTCGGCAAAGTCGTCCTGGATCACATGCAATAAGCGTGCGCGCTGTCCTCAGGGCAGGCGGTTCGCCTTCTGCAGGGCCTGCTTGGTCTGGTCGTCGCTCAACCCTTGCAGGAAATCGTCCATCTCCTGATCGATGAGGCCGGCGCGGCGGGCGACGATGTACCAGGCGCCGGCGAGCACGAGGTCCGGATCGGTGCCGATGCCTTGCATATAGAGTTTTGCCAGGCGGTTCTGGGCCGCGACGTTGCCGCCTTCGGCGGCCTGCTTCGTCCAGCCGAACGCCGATTTCAGGTCGCGCGCGCCGCCGCGGCCCTCGATCATCCAGGCGGCGAGATCGATCTGCGCGGTGTCATAGTTCTGACGGGCGGCCTGCGCCAGCAGCCGCCGTGCCTGTGCGTCGTCGCGCGGCTTGCCGCCGACGCCATTGGCATAGATCTGAGACATGGCGTATTGCGCATCGGCGAGACCGGTCGCCGCAGCGCGCTCATAATAGGAAACCGCCTTGGCCAGGCCGGCGTCGCCGGGATCCTGCTGGACCAGCATCTGCGCGAAATTGAATTGCGCCAGCTGGTTGCCGGCTTCGGCGGCGGCCTGCATCAGGGCATAGGCCCCCTTCGCGTCCTTCTTGACATAGCGGCCGTCGAGCAGCATCAGCGCATATTGAAACTGCGATTCCGGCACGCCCTGCTCGGCGGCAAGCGCATACCATTTCGCGGCCTCGGCCGAGTTCAACGGGACACCCAACCCGCGCGACAGGATCTCGGCGACCAGCGTCTGCGCGGCCGGGTCGCCATTCTGCGCACGGACCAGCGCCAGATTGTAGGCGGTCTTGTAGAGCCCGCGCTGGAAGGCACCATAGGCGGCGTCGGCCGGCTTGGCGCCGAAACGATCGGGATTGACGGTGTCGACCGAGGGCAGCGGTGCAGGCTCCGCCGTGGTGGCAGGCTGGGGCAGCTGGTTTTCGATCGGCTTGTCGGTGTGCACGCCGGTTTCAGGCTTGGGCTGCGGCAAGGGTATGGTTTCGGCGGCGGCGGCCTGGATCATCACCGCCGCAAGCAGGGCCTGAAGGGAAAGCCTTGCCAGGGACACGTCAATCCTCGAAGCGCGGCGCTGTTTCGTCGAGCAGCGCATTGGCGCGAGTGATCGCCGCCTTCGGATCGACGCCGTCGGCGAACACGGCGCTGGACAGCGCAACGAACTCGGCGCCGGTGGCGGCCACCGTCTCGACGGAGGCAAGATCGCAACCGGCCTCGACGATGCAGGGGATCTGGATCATCTGCGCCCACCATTGCCCCAATGACAGGTTGCGCGGATGCGGCTCGGGCTTGTTGTCGTAGCCGAAGCGGCCGAAGAAAATGTAATCGGGCCTGGCTTCGCCAAGCTCCAGCGCGTCGTCGCGGGTCTTGGCACCGCCGGCGCCGACCATCATTTTCGCCTGGAAATGCTCGATCGTCTCCGCGAGTTCGGCCTTGGAGACCTCGACATGGATGCCGTCGGCCTGGACCCGGCCCGCGATGCGGGTGTCGCCAGCGATGATGACGGCCACGCCCGCGGCCTGCGCAGCCGGCACGACCTGTTCGGCAAAGGCCTGGAAGGAGGCCTCGTCCATGCCGTTCTCGGGCAGGATCAGCGAGGCGATGTCGCCGCCGTCGAACGCGGCCGCGATGCGGGTGGCCAGCACGCCGGGCGGCGCGATCAGTACGATGCGGCAGCGGTTGGGGGGCGTTGCGTCATTCATGGTTCTTCGATCCCGGGTTTCGCCTATGCCGGGCGAAGATGGTTGGATTGCGGCATAGAGCAAACTGCCCGCTTTGAACAGGCGGGCAGCCAGGATCGCAATTTTTGACCGGCCGGGTAGCCGGCATGCCGCCTTACTTGATCGGCTGCGGGCTCGCGGCGGACGGTCTGGATTTCCACAATGTCCAGCCGAGGTTCATGCCGGCGGCAGCGGTCAGGATGGCGGCGGCGCCGACGACCTGACTGAGATGCAGCCGATGGCCGAAGGCCGTGACATCGACCAGGATGGCAACGACCGGATAGATGAAGGACAGCGACCCCTGCAGATGCGTCGGCAGCCTCTGGATGGCGCCGTACATCAGGATATACATCAGGCCGGTGTGGACGACGCCGAGCGTCGCCAGCATAGCCCAGCTCCATGGATCGGCGGGAAGATGCGAGAGATTGGCGAAGGGCGCCAGCATGACCACGCCGACGCAAACCTGGATGAGTGCGATCAGATGCGGCGGCGTGCCCTTGAGCTTCTTGGCGACGATGGCCGCGACCGCCCAGAAGAAGGCGGCGGCCAGGGCCATGAGAATGCCGGCGAAATAGTTCGTGCCGACATCGCCGGCGTCAGGGGCGGCCCCGACGATCAGCACCATGCCGGCGAAGGCGATTGCCAGCCAGCTCAGCTTGGTCAATGTCAGCCGTTCGGCGAACAACAGCGCGCCGAAGCCGACCAGCATGAAGGGCTGCGTGTTGTAGACCGCGGTGGCGATCGAGATGGAGGCGCGTGAGAAGGCGCTGAACAGGAGCAGCCAGTTGATGACGATCGCCGCACCCCCAAGTGCCGCGAGGCCGACGATGGGCAACGACAGTCTCTTGCGCAACAATCCAAGCGAAGCACAGATGACGAGCAGCGTCAGCGCGCCGAACGCGCAGCGCCAGAACACCACATCCATGATCGGCTGGCCGGACATGATGACGAACCATCCGATCGTCCCCAAGATCGCCATTGCGGCCGACATTTCGACCGTGCCACGTACAGTATCGTTCATGATAAGCCTCTGAACCCGATGAGGCGGCATAATCTCATGCGATGCCGAGGCTTTCCATCTCCGTGAAAAGGAGATATGACGGCTTTGCCTAATTATCTTAGGATGGCACCTTGGAATCCCTGAGAAAAATAGATGCTGGATGATCTCGACCGAAATCTGCTGGAAATCCTGGTCAGGGATGCGCGGACCTCGCTGAAGGATCTGGCGGCCCAGGTCGGGCTGTCGTCGCCGAGCGTTTCGGAGCGGCTGCGGCGGCTCGAGGAACGGGGCGTCATCCGGGCGTTCACCGTCGAGATCGATCCGCTGGCGCTCGGCTATACGCTCCAGGCGATCGTGCGGATCAAACCTTTGCCGGGCAAGCTGCACATCGTCCAGAAACTGATCGAGGAGATTGCCGAGTTTGGCGAATGCGACAAGGTGACGGGCGATGACTGTTTCGTCGCCCGGCTTTACGTACGCTCGATCGGCGACCTCGATGGTGTTCTCGACCGTATCGCCGACAAGGCCGAGACCAGCACCGCCATCATCAAGGCACAGCCGATCCGGCGGCGGCCGCCGCCCCTGGGGTTGCCGTCGGGCTCACAGGCTTGACACCACATGGCCATGGTGGAAAGGCGCGGCCAGTTCACCAAATGTCAGTCTTCCGCCAGATGGCTGTCCTAGGAGCGAGAAAAACATGGCGCAGAACATTTACGATCAGCCGGATTTCTTCGCTGGCTACAGCCAGCTTGGCCGCTCTGTCGAAGGCCTGGACGGCGCTGCCGAGTGGCCGGCGCTGCGTGCGATGCTGCCTGACGTCGCAGGCCTCAGGATCGTCGACCTCGGCTGCGGCTTCGGCTGGTTTTGCCGCTGGGCGCACGAGCAAGGGGCGAGGCAAGTCCTTGGGCTTGACCTGTCGGAGAAGATGCTTGCCCGTGCGAGAGCGGCCGGCCCGGACGCCGGCGTCACCTACGAGAGAGCCGACCTCGACCAGCTAAGCCTGCCGCAAGGCGGCTTCGATCTCGCCTACAGTTCGCTCGCCTTGCACTATATCGAGGATATTGAGCACCTGTTCAGGACCGTGCACCAGGCCCTGTCGCCCGGCGGCCATTTTGTCTTCTCGACGGAACATCCGATCTACATGGCCCCAACCAAACCGGGCTGGTCGATCGATGGGGAAGGGAAAAGGACCTGGCCCGTCGACCGGTATCTGGTGGAAGGGCCGCGCAAGACCGACTGGCTGGCCAAGGGGGTGGTCAAACATCACCGCACCATCGGCACAACGCTCAACACGCTGATCCGCACGGGTTTCACAATCGAGTATGTCGACGAATTCCGTCCGACGGGCGCGCAGATCGCGGCCAGGCCGGATCTTGCGGAAGAGCTCGAGCGGCCGATGTTTCTGCTGGTTTCGGCGCGCCGATAAGGGTTCGAAGCCCGTTGGCCCGATATGTCGCGGCCAGCCCATATTTGCGTTCGCCGAGCAGGCGATTCCAGGCTATTCAGACGTTGATCCGCTTTCCCTCCAGACCAGCCCCTCCCCATGTCAGGCCTGCTTCTCGATCCGTGGTTCTACGCGGCCGCCGTCCCGGCGGTCATTCTGGTCGGCCTGTCCAAGGGCGGTTTTGGCGGCGCCGTCGGCTTTGTCGGCGTGCCGCTGATGGCGCTGACCATGCCGCCGGTGCAGGCGGCCGCCATCCTGCTGCCGATCCTGTGCCTGATGGACATCGTCTCGGTGTGGACATGGTGGGGCGTCTATAACAGAAAGATGCTGGCCGACATGATGCCGGGCGCCATCATCGGCATCGGGCTTGGCTGGCTGACGGCAGCACTCGTCACCGAGGAAGCGGTGCGGCTCATCGTCGGCGCCGTCGCCATCATCTTCGTCCTGCGCTGGCTTTACTTGCAATTTCGTCATGGTTCCGACCATGCGGCCGCACCCAATCGCGTGGCCGCGGCCATATGGGGCACGGTCGCAGGCTTCACCAGCTTCGTTGCCCATGTCGGCGGCCCGCCCTTCCAAGTCTATGCCTTGCCGATCCGACTCGATCCCAAGGTGCTGTCGGGCACGGCAGCGATCTTCTTTGCCGCCACCAACGCACTGAAGCTCATTCCCTATTTCGCGCTCGGCCAATTCGACACCGCCAATCTGACGGCATCGGCGGTGCTGATGCCGCTGGCGCCGTTGTCGACCATCGCCGGTGCATGGCTGGTGCGGCGAATGCGGCCGGAGGTTTTTTATCCCTTCACCTATGCGACCGTGGCGGTCGTGGCTGTGAAGCTTCTGTGGGACGGGATTGCCGGCTTGATGTAGACCAGCGCCCGTTCAGGCGATCCGCTCTGGTCAGGCGGCGTTGGGCACCATGCGCCGTGTCCGGCCGAGCGCCATTGTGGCGCCGGCGGCAAGAACCACAATCATGCCGGCGAGAATGGCGACGTCGTGCAGGGTCGGCTTCAGCACCATGTCGGTGACGATGACCAGCATCACCGCATAATCGAAGCGCGCCGCCCGCAGGATGCGCTGGCCGTAGGCAAGTGCCGCGGGCGTCACGCCGTCCCTGGCGATCATCGCGGTCATGTGGTCGGCTGTCGGCTTGAAAACGAACATGCCGATGCAGAAGGTCGTGGCGTAGCCGGCAAGGCCGATCAGGATCCAGAGATCGGAAAAGCCGACCCAGAATGAGCACATGATCAAGCCGAAGGCCAATGTCAGCATCGACATCGGCGCGAAGAAGCGGTTGCCCAGCTCGCCGGTGGCGCGCATCGCCTGCAGCGTTCCCTGAATGTTGCCGGCACGATCCGCCAGCGTCGCCAGCACCATCAGCGTGAAGCCGCCACCGACCCAAAGCATCGCCGAAACGATGTGCAGCAATTTGACGATGGAATACCAATCCATGACTTTCTCCCGATGTCCAATGGTTGATGGCGAGGCGGCCATTGCCCGCTCGCCGATCAGATGCCGCAGCGTTTAGCGCCGCGGCTGTTTCGAAACGATGTCGTGGAAAAGCCGGCTGTGTTTCAGACTGCCGGCTAACGAAAGGAGCGACTAATATGATGAACGCACCGCCCGATTTTCTGCTATGTCGAGGCCTTTGCACGGAACCGGGTTGGTGATTCCGTGCGTAAGGAATGAAGAGGGATGATTCGGATGGTCGATCGTTT